>JAMOMM010000285.1 GCA_027067085.1 Hyphomicrobiales bacterium | reverse complement strand
TTGACACGACGGATTCCTTTAAATCGAGCACCACCAGCTTTATATTCTTGCATCCAATCAGATGTGAACTTGCCAGTTTGAATGTCGGTCAAAATGCGTTTCATTTCAGCTTTAGTTTCAGATGTCACAACACGTGGACCAGAAACATATTCGCCCCACTCAGCCGTATTTGAAATTGAATAGTTCATGTTGGCAATGCCGCCTTCATAAATCAGATCAACGATCAATTTGACTTCGTGCAAGCACTCAAAATAAGCCATTTCAGGGGCATAGCCGCCTTCAACAAGCGTTTCAAAGCCAGCGCGGATGAGTTCAACAACGCCACCACAAAGAACAGCTTGTTCACCAAACAGATCAGTTTCGCACTCTTCTTTAAAGGTTGTTTCAATAACACCAGAACGACCGCCGCCATTTGCACAAGCATATGAAAGAGCCAAATCATGGGCATTGCCAGTTGCATCATTGCTGATCGCAATCAATGTTGGCACACCGCCGCCTTTAAGATATTCACCGCGCACCGTGTGGCCAGGGCCCTTAGGGGCAATCATAATAACATCGATGCCAGCGCGTGGCTCGATCAATTGGAAATGAACAGCCAAACCGTGTGCAAATGCAATGGCGGCACCGTCTTTAATATTTGGCGCAATCTCGGTTGCGTAAATTTCAGGTTGCAATTCATCAGGCGTAGCCATCATCATTACATCAGCCCATCCAGCAGCTTCTGCAACAGTTTTAACTTCAAAACCAGCAGCTTGCGCTTTTTTAGCCGTTGCAGAACCCGCGCGAAGTGCAACACACATTTCTTTAACGCCTGAGTCTTTCAGGTTCATTGCATGAGCATGACCTTGCGAACCAAAACCAATAATAGCAACTTTTTTGCCTTTAATCAGATTAACATCTGCATCAGCATCATAATAAACACGCATCGAAACGACCCTTTTAAACGATATAAATATTCAACAATAAATTCAAAAAAATTTTCAGGTGGGACAATAACTAATCGACGGGGAAATACAAGACCCGAAATTGTAGCATATTTGAATTTCCCAAAGCTCTATGTTATACAAAGTACAACAAACAGTAACAAAGGCAAGCTTATGAGCACATCAACCGTTGGTATTCGTTTAGATACAGAAACCCAAAACCGCCTAAAAACTCTTGGAAAATCCCGCGACCGCTCTCCTCATTACCTTATGAAAGAAGCCGTGGAACGCTATTTGGCGATAGAAGAAACAATCGAATCCGAACGACAAATAACGGCATCTCGTTGGCAGCAATACGAAGTCACAGGTCAAGCCATTTCTCACACCGACATGACCGCGTGGGCAAACAAACTTACCAATTCTAAATGACAAACTTAGTCTGGTTACCAGATGCCAAAGACGATTTAAAACGTCTCCACGCCTTCATTAAAACCTACAACACCGATGCCGCCAACCGCGCCATCCAAACACTAATCAGCGCCGCGCAAACCTTGCAAGACTTCCCCGAAAAAGGTCACCCTTGGCAACCCGACTTAAACTTCCGCGAACTCCCCGTCCGCTTCGGCTCCAAAGGCTACATCATCCGCTATCGCTTACACGAGAATAATATCGTTATTGTAAGGGTTTGGCATGGGTTGGAAGAACGTTAGAGCCCGGCTGAATAAGTCTGGCTGAATAAGCCCTAACTAACAGGATCCCCGCACGCCGCTCTATAATGTTCCACCGCGCCTGCCATGCCAAAGCGTAAAGCATCAGCTGTCAGGCAGTGACCAATGGAGACTTCGTCCAAAAATGGCAGGCCAAAAGTCAGCTGCATCAGGTTATCCAGCGTCAGGTCATGGCCCGCATTAAGACCCAAACCTGCTTGCGTTGCCACCATGCCAGCGCTCACCAATTTTTCCATCTCAACCGCTTGCTTTTCAGCATCATCATAAGTTGCGCCGTATGGTCCCGTATAAAGTTCCACCCGATCAGCGCCCGCCTCTTTGGCCAACGCAATGGTAGAGGCATCGGCATCTGCAAACATCGCAACTCGAATGCCTTTTTCTTTAAGCGCTGCCGAAGTTGCCTTGAGCAAATCCATATTGGCAGCAAAATCCCAACCATGGTCAGACGTTGCTTGTGACGGATCATCAGGTACAAGGGTTACTTGCGTTGGCACAATATCCAATACAATTTCCATAAATCGCTCGTTAGGATACCCTTCAATATTATATTCTTTATCCATAAA
>JAMOMM010000284.1 GCA_027067085.1 Hyphomicrobiales bacterium | reverse complement strand
GGGCCCAACAAAAAATGGCACAGTGCTTGCAGAAAGAAGAAAAGATAAGGCAACTCGCAACCATAAAAGGGCGCGAAGTTGCAGTGAGGACGGAGTTATTGGGAGAAGACGCGTAACATCTTTTCTCATCGAAATAGGCGGAATTTCAAGTGAAAACAGTAGACACACAGCATCAAAAAAACCCTCGAAAGGGACAAAATCCCCCGTTTGATTGTTTAACGGCTTGGCAAAACGCTGCCCCGTCTTTGATGTTCGATATTCGCGGCACCAGTGGGGAAATTATCCTCAGCCCTCAAATTGAAACACAACTACCCACAAACCCGCATTTCTTAAAAGGCACACTCGATAATGAACCATTTTTCTTAGCCATTGATCCTATATTCTTTGATGCATTGTTTGCAAGCATTGCCATTGATCTCAATGTTTCTTCTATGAACCAAGCCGACATTCCTTTGGTTCTTGAGCACCTGTTTACACCATACTTCGAGGTTCTAGAGAGCACCCTTGATTGTCAGTTATCATTTACCAATTACAGCGACAATGAAAACCTGGCCGAGCAAAACCAATTCGATTTCACCATCCACTCGATGGATACCGTTTTTGAAGGCAAACTGTTCACGGACTCGCTCAATACATTAAACAAGCTCACCACAGCCCTTTTGCCCTTTCAAACCGTTGGCGAGAAAAACTGTTCTATCGTTAGCGACATTGCCATTGGCCCAATCGTTTTGGAAAAGCAAGATATTGCCTCCTTAGCAGTCGGTGATTTGGTGAGTATTGGCAAAGGCGCAGATCAAAATCTTGATGGATACATCAAGCGCGCTAACGGCACCAGTTGGAAAGCGTTACTTGGTGGGTCTTCAGCTGTTGTGAAGTCCGAGAAACAAGCCTTTGAAAAATTATTTAAAATTGAAGAAAATCAAGTTCTCCTTGGTTTGAAAATTGGCACCACAAACATTTCAGCCAACAAGTTACTCACCCTGAAACAAGAAGACGAACTCACCATAGATCGACTGGCTGAAAACGCCGTCCATTTGGTGATGGATAATCAGGTGTTGGCGTACGGGGTTCTTCAAACCTCTGGCGGAAACCTGTGCATCGCCATCAGCCAGTTGGAGGCCCCTCATGCAGATGACTGACCAAACCTTTGGCGCGGTGATTTTATTGCTTATTGTTGGTTTTTTACCAATGGCAGCTGTAACCGTAACCGCTTTTGCAAAAATCGCGATTGTCTTATCATTGGTACGCAACGCCCTTGGCATTCAGCAATTGCCGCCAAATATTATCATCTACACGCTTTCCATCATTCTGGCTGTCTTTGTAGCCATGCCAATGATGACCGAGGCCTATGACGCGATAGCAGCCGAAGGATTAACCTTTTCAGGTATGGATGAGTGGCAAACAGCGGGCAAGCTGGCCATGAAACCGCTTACCGCATTTTTAACCGAGCACACAGACCCAAAACAGATCAGCTTTTTTAAAGCATCGGCCGATAAAATTTGGGCCGACAAAGGCGGCTTTACTGGCCCAGAAGACTCAATCACAATCCTTGCACCAGCCTTTTTATTGACCGAACTAACCCGGGCTTTCGAAATCGGCTTCCTGCTTTATCTTCCATTTATCGCCATCGATATTATCGTCACCGTTGTCCTAATGGCCCTTGGCATGATGATGGTATCGCCAACCATTCTTTCAGTTCCGTTCAAGCTCATGCTCTTCATCTTCCTTGATGGGTGGAGCAAGCTTATCCACGGGCTGATTTTAACTTACGTGTAAGGAAAAAAACATGTCGAACACAGTACTTGTAAATTTTCTTTACGAAACCCTTTATAACGTCGCGATCTTTTCTTTACCGCCCTTGGTTTTAGCAACTGCAGTTGCCTTCCTCATTGGGCTGTTTCAAGCCGTGACGCAAATCCAAGAACAAACACTCCCGCAAACCGTTAAAATTTTTGTTATCGGTTTCGTTGTCCTCTCATTTGGGGCCAGTTTATCAGCACCCCTGTACAACATGTCTGATCGCATTTTTTCAAATTTTCATGAGCTAATTCGGTAAACATGGACATCTCATTCCTCATTGATTTAATCAAGCCGTGGACCGTGGTACTGGTCTTATCTATCGGCCGCCCATTTGGAATGATGATAACTTTTGTCGCTTTTTCTTGGGCCCAAGTCCAATCGGGTCCATTACTAATGGCCTTTGCCGTTTCAATC
>JAMOMM010000283.1 GCA_027067085.1 Hyphomicrobiales bacterium | reverse complement strand
TCGCGATGAAATTGAAAAAATTCGGTGCTGTGTTGGCGATCATCAAGTTAACCACCCCAGTATGTCTTTTGTAGCTGGATTTGGTGAAGCTAGTTTAGGTGCGGGTTTAAAGTTTTTAGAAGACAATAGGGCACAAATATTAGGTGATGAAACACCTAGTCTAACATTGGTTGACGGCACTTTGGATCACAATAAGGATCAAATTGAAGATCAAAGTAAGGATCAGAAAAATGCGTAGTTCTTATCTTTGGGCTGGATTGATAGCTGTTGTTATTGGCGGTTGGTTTGCTTCTGGTAACTTAGAATCCTTGGGTTTAAAGCCAGCGAGTGATACCAAATCGCAAACAAAATCCAATATGGACAAGCCAAAGAAAAAACAAAAATTATTCAAGGTTGAAGTGGAAACCTACGAAACTAAAATGCGCCCAACTGCGTTGTTTATTCGCGGTCGTACTCAAGTCGAAAAACAAGTGTCTGTACTAGCGCGCACCAATGGCATCGTTGAAGAAACCAACTTTGAAGAAGGCGATGTGGTCAAAAAGGGTGACTTATTATGTCGCCTTGATATGCGTGATCGCCGTGCCCGTTTGGCTCAAGCAAAAGCGTCGTTAATTAGTAAGAAACGCGATTTTGAAGCGACTGAAAAACTGGTAAAACGTAAATTTACCTCAGAAGCAAAGTTGGCATCTGATCGGGCAAAATATGATGCGGCACTTGCAGCTGTCGAACAAATTAAACAGGAAATGTCCTACACCAAAATCAAGGCACCCATTGACGGAGTAGTGACAAGTTTTAACGGTGAATCTGGGGCGTTTTTACAACCAGGAAAGCCCTGCGCCGTCATTTCTGTGTTCAATCCAATTCTTGTTGTGGCCCAAGTTGGTGAACGCAACATCAATAAAATCAAAATTGGAATGTTTGCTAACGCTAAGCTGGTAACAGGTGCAAAGCTTAAAGGAAAAGTCGCACATATTTCCCCCACGGCCGATGTTTCAACGCGAACCTTTAAGGTTGAAGTTGAAGTAAAAAACCCAGGTAACAAACTACATGATGGCATCACGGCAGAGGTGGTGTTTCCGTTGGCTCCCGTTAAAGCTCACCTTATTCCTGCGGGTATTATCGGCCTGAATGACAAAGGTGAAGTGGGTGTGAAAATTATCAACAGCGCTAAAGTTGTGAAATTCATTCCCGTGAAATTGATTGGGCAAACTAGAAAAGGGACTTGGGTGCAAGGCTTGCCTGAAAAAGCCGAAGTGATTATTGCCGGTCAAGACTATGTTCGCGATGGTCAAATAGTTACAACGCAAAAAACAAACGAGCAAAACAATAGTGGAGCCGCATCATGATTGCTGCTCTTGAGGTGATCCTGCGCCGCCCAAAGGTGGTGCTAACCATGATGGTTGTCTTAATCATCGCAGGGGTTGCAAGCTACATTTCCTTGCCCAAAGAAGCGCGCCCAAACATTGAAGTGCCTGTCTATTATATTGCCATTCCGCTGCAAGGGGTGTCGCCAGAAGATGCCGAGCGCCTATTGGTCAAACCGATGGAAGAAAAGCTGCGCGGCCTTGATGGCATTAAAGAAATTACAGGTATTGCATCGCAAGGCTTTGCCGCGATTATTGTCGAGTTTGAAGCTGAAGTTGATACGAGAGAAGCTTCGCGTGATGTACGTGAAAAGGTCGACTTAGCGAAAGCTGATTTGCCCGCTGATGCCGAAGACCCTGTGGTGAGTGAGGTTAATCTAAACTTGTTCCCAACCTTGGTGGTTGCGTTGTCTGGTGATGTGCCAGAGCGCACGTTGTTTAAACACGCTAAAGAAGTTCAGGACCTGATTGAAACCATACCTTCAGTGCTCGAAGCCAAACTCAACGGCCAGCGTGAAGAATTGTTAGAAGTCAATATTGATGAACTAAAACTTGATGCCTACAAGGTCTCTCAATTAGAACTTATTACAGCTGTTACCCGCAACAATCGCTTGGTTGCTGCTGGTGCAATTGATGCAGGCAAGGGGCGCTTTAATGTTAAAGTTCCTGGCCTATTTGCAACGGCCCAAGATGTTTTCTCAGTCCCGATTAAAGTAAATGGTGATGCCGTTGTTACGCTCGGCGACATCGCTGATATTCGTCGCACCTTTAAGGACGCAACCAGTTATTCCCGCATTAACGGTCGCCCCGCTATTACCATTTCCGTGGTTAAACGCATTGGTGAAAATATCATTG
>JAMOMM010000282.1 GCA_027067085.1 Hyphomicrobiales bacterium | reverse complement strand
GGGGCGCAAGCGTGGTTTTTGGCGTGGAAATATTGATAAAAGTTTCAAGATAGATAATGACTACAATGTGCTGAAAAATGAGATGGTTGACCTCAACTCATTGGCTCTAAATTCCTTGGTAGGGAATGATGACAGTCAAGGGGCAGGTGATGTTGAAATTTATCAAGCGCCGCAAGTCGTTGATAGAGCAGTTGCGCCACGACTGATTGAAGAGACAACGGTTCCTGTTTTCAAAAATCCAGCTGGGTGGGCGGAAAAATCTGTCCAACCACAAACATTTGACTTGGTGGAGCCAAATGGGATTGATCGCGAGATTACTGCGCCAAAATTTATCGTGCCAAAATCGACATTAACGGAACAGCCGAAATTTGTTGCGCCAAAAAAACGGCTACTTCCTGCGCCTCAAATAGTGCCAGAACCTTCTATTCAAACAAACATTGCACCAACAATAATTGTGCTGCCACGAGAAAAGCCTGTAAAAAAGGTGAACAAGAAAAAGGTGACTGCAAAAAAAATAATTCGGGTGAAAAAAGTTGCGAAGTCAAGCAAGACGAAATCACGAAAAGCTGCTGAACGTAAAACAAAGTCTCGTAAAAAAGCTAAACGAGCACGTTTGAAACGTAAAACTCGCTATAAAACGCAGCGTAAAAAACGGATAGGAACAACGCTTAGAAAAGTACCTGCATCTTCAAAAGCTAAGTGTGGTTGCCAATGTGCGTGCAAGTGTAAATGTACGTCTAAGCCAAAGAAGCAAAAACCGTTAAAGCGGGTTTTACACCCTGCTGGGAAAGCTGATTATTCTGGGGCAAAAAAGGTTAAGGTTTTTGTTCCGAGCCGTCCTTGATTGTTGAGCGAATGCACGGGGCATTTTTGTAGCAATTGAAAGGTTGCCTTTCATGTGGACATTTTAGGCCTACATGGGGTAAAGCTTGTGGCGAATTTTTCAAATTTCTATTTTTAATAAGGCGGGCAAATGGCACGGCAATTTATTTATCATATGAGCGGACTATCAAAAACCTATTCTGGCGGGAAAAAGGTTTTGGACAATGTTCATTTGTCCTTTTACCCCGATGCTAAAATTGGTGTGCTTGGCCCCAATGGCGCGGGTAAGTCTACTTTAATGCGTATTATGGCTGGTATGGATAAAGAGTATACGGGCGAAGCTTGGTTGGCTGAAGGGGCAACGGTTGGCTATCTCTCGCAAGAACCGCATCTTGATATGAGCAAAAATGTTCTTGAAAATGTCATGGAGGGGGTGGCTGAAAAGAAAGCTATCCTTGATCGCTACAACGAATTGATGATGAATTATAGCGATGAGACTGCCGATGAAGGCGCGCAATTGCAAGACATGATCGATGCTCAAAATTTGTGGGATCTAGAAACCCAAGTTGAGCAAGCCATGGCGGCATTGCGTTGTCCGCCAAGCGATGCCAGCGTTGAAAATTTGTCAGGTGGTGAGATGCGCCGCATTGCTTTAACGCGACTTTTGCTGGCTCAACCTGACTTAATTTTGCTCGATGAACCAACCAACCACCTTGATGCGGAATCAGTGGCGTGGCTTGAACATCACTTGCGTGAATATCCCGGTGCGATTTTGATCGTGACCCACGATCGTTACTTCCTCGATAATGTGACAGGTTGGATTTTGGAACTTGATCGCGGAAAATCAATTCCTTACGAAGGTAATTATTCAGCCTATCTTGAACAAAAAGCTAAGCGTTACTCGCAAGAAAAACGTGAAGACAAAGCCCGTGAACGCGTGCTTGAAAAAGAACGTGAGTGGATTGCAGCATCACCAAAAGCGCGCCAATCAAAATCTAAAGCGCGTTACACTGCTTATGATGAATTGGTCAAAGCCAATGATGAGCGGATGCAATCGCATACGGCGCAAATTCTTATTCCACCTGGCCCGCGCTTGGGTGATTTAGTGATTGATGTTGAGGACCTTAAAAAGGGATTTGGCGATAAATTGTTGATTGATAATTTATCATTTCGCCTACCAGCAGGTGGCATTGTTGGCATCATTGGACCCAATGGCGCGGGTAAAACCACGCTGTTTAAAATGCTAACAGGACAAGAAAAACCTGATAGTGGGGAAATTCGTTTAGGCGATACGGTGCAACTTGGTTATGTGGATCAATCACGCGATGCGCTTGATCCAAATAAAACGGTTTGGGAAGAAATTTCTGAAGGCAATGAGATTTTGTTGCTAGGCAAGCGCGAAGTTAACAGCCGCGCTTACACTTCAACCTTCAACTTTAAGGGTGGCGATCAGCAGCAAAAAGTGGGTTCACTTTCTGGTGGTCAGCGCAACCGAGTTCATTTGGCAAAAATGTTAAAACAAGGCTCAAACGTCTTGCTACTCGATGAACCGACCAATGACCTTGATACAGAAACCTTGGCGGCGCTTGAAGAAGCGTTGGAAAGCTATGCAGGTTGCGCGGTTGTGATTTCTCACGATCGGATGTTCCTTGATCGCTTGGCAACACACATTCTGGCGTTTGAAGGTGACAGTCATGTGGAATGGTTTGAAGGTAATTATCAGGACTATGAAGCGGATAAAATTCGCCGCCTTGGTGAAGACTCCATTTTGCCGAAACGCATTAAGTACAAACAATTTTCGCGGTAATGTATTCTCTGCACTGATGAATAATTAATGTTGATGCCAAAATGAACGAGAGATGAACGCTTAGTTATCTTTTCGTTCATTTGGTAAAGACTATGATCTTTTTAATGGTGGGCAAGGTTTGCTAACTATTGATTGGAGAGCGTCATGTTTAAAAACGTTATTTTAGGACTTAGTGCAGTGATTGTCATTGTGTCTGCTGGTATGGCGACCAATGTACAAGCGCGGTTTCATCAAGCGTTTCTTTCAGATAACAAAGCTCAAATCAACAAACGGCCTGCGCTGAAATTGGTTGATTGTGATGCAGGTGCGGCGGCTGTAAAAATGGCTGGTTTCAAGCATGTGTTTGCAATTGACTGTTCAGGTGCGCAATATGCCTATAACGGCTTTCGTAAAGAAGTTGAATACACGATTGTGTTCAATGCACAAAGCGGTGGCATGGCGGCAGTCTCGCGCTGATAATCTGCTTAGAGTTGGTCTGGTTTACATTGAACCAGAACGACCTACTTAAGGTATTGATAGTCTTGCATTTCATGCCGTGTTTGTGATTCAAACAAAACATGAAATGCTCTAGTATTTACAGTTTGTTTGTAGACACTTTTGAAATGCACTGACCATTGCGGGGCCGCAAACACCATCAATTTTGCTCTTATAAAAGCCAAGCTTTGTGTATTGTTGCTGAAAGGCTTTCACTATATTTTTAGGTACTAGGCTACAGGCTTGGTTCCATACTATTTTGGCATTTTTAAAATTTCCACCTAAGAAGTATGCGTTGGCTAGTTCGCGGCGGTATGAAAAATTACGCGGTGCAGCTTTTACGGCTTTGGTTAAGTCGATAATGGCGGCTGTATGCTTGCCCTTTTTTAAGTAAGCTGAAGCGCGGTTTCGATAGGCATCGGTGTTGCGCGGGTTTAGCTTTATGACCTTGGTATAGTCTGAAATTGCTTTGTTGGTTTGCCCATCAAGACTGTAGGCGTTGGCGCGGCTATAGTAAGCAATGTATGATTTAGGGCTTAACTTTATAAGGCTTGAAAAATCGACAATTGCTTTTTTAAATTGCTTAGATTTTGCATAAATAGCGCCGCGATTATAATAAGCGCCTTTGTAATTTTTGTTTACGCGGATGGCTCTGGTATAATCTGATATGGCTTTTTTTGCTTGGCCAATTTTTCGATAGGCAACCGCGCGATTAAAGTAAGCTGCAGATAGTTTTGGCTGCAGTTTAATTGCGGTGGTGAAATCTTTGATGCCGCGTTTGTTCTGTTTGATTAAAATATAGCTGATGCCGCGTTTTGAGTAAGCTTGATAGTATTTGGAATCAAGTTTGATTGCGGTTGAGTAATCGGCGATAGATTTTTTTATTTTGCGCCCAGCGCGCCAAAAGTTGCCGCGTTTTAAATAGACCAGCGGAAGTTTTGGGCTGAGTTTAACTGCAGTGTTGTAGTCGGCCAATGCTTGTTTTCTTGCCCCTTTAGCTAAATAAGCAAAAGCGCGACTAAGGTAACTGGCTGTTAGGTTGACTTGGCTGATTTTTTTGCCACCAACTTTGCCCGTCTTGATAATTTTGGAACAACCGCGAATGGCGACATCACCGCGCCCTGTTATGCACTCATTTACTGCGTTGGCTTTGGCTGTGATTGGCATGACAAGGATTGCTAAAACAGCAACAGTTGTGGCGATAATAAATTGGCTGATGATTCGCATCAAAATTCTCCCGTGAACGAATCGGCAGAATAGAAAAAAGCAGATCAAATAGCAAGAATCTGAGGGGTAATTAGATGGTGACGCTTAACCGCTTAAAGCTTCTGGTGCCCCTGGCAATACGCCGTGTTGAACATCGATTGCATTCTTGAGGCTCATTGCAATTTGGTGGGCACGCGAGACAAACTCGTTGGCACTTTCTGGTGTGAAAATGGTGTTTGCTGTTTCTTCAAACATTTCCAACCAGCGATCAAAATGGCCCTTTGTTAGGCCTTCAAGCCTTGCATGGGCAGGTACGGGGCGGCCATTATAGGTGCGGGTTTTTAGGATTACAGAATTCCAAAAACTTACCATTTTTGGCAAATGCTCGTCCCAATCGTCAATTTCGGCATTGAACACAGGGCCGAGCAAGTTGTCGGTACGGATTTGATCGTAAAAATCATAAACTAATTTTTCAATCAATTGAGGGGTGATTTGTGATGCTTTTTCCATGGCGTAGATATGGTGCCTCTGAGACATTTGTTAAAAGTGGCAGAATGTCTCAGTAGGTCAACTATTATGGGTCAACTGTCTATTTTAGGCGCTCGAGAATTGAAACATAGTTGGCAACCGCTGCGCCGCCCATATTAAAGATGCCTGCAAGTTCTGGGTTATTGTCAAGCTGCATGCCGCCAGCTTCACCGAGCAATTGCATCGACGCCATAATGTGCATGGAAACACCTGTTGCACCGATCGGGTGGCCCTTTGATTTTAAACCGCCCGATGGATTGATGGGTAGTTTACCGTCTTTGAAGGTCCAGCCTTCTTTGATGGCGCGGAAACCTTGGCCCTTTTCAGTTAGGCCCATGGCATCATATTGGATGAGTTCGGCGATGGTGAAACAATCGTGGGTTTCAACAAAAGATAAATCTTCTAAAGTTGTACCTGCTTTTTCATGGGCTTGGGCCCATGCTTTGCTACACCCATCAAAATCGATGATGTTACGTTTGTTTAGGGGGAGATAATCTTGCACATGCGCGGTGGCTTTAAAGCGTACTGCTTTGTCAAAGTTCATTGCCGTTTCATCGTCGGTCAAAACAATAGCGGCGGCACCATCTGAAACTAATGAGCAATCGGTGCGTCTGATGGGGCCGGCAACATAAGGATTTTTATCTGAAACGGTGTTGCAAAACTCATAGCCAAAATCTTTGCGTAATTGTGCGTATGGGTTTTCTACGCCGTTGGCATGGTTTTTAGCGGCAATAGCGGCCATTGCTTCTGATTGGTCGCCATAGCGCTGGAAATATAAATCGGCAATGTTACCAAACACGCCAGCAAAACCGCCAGCGGTGTCGCCTTCGGTTTTGCGATGGGATGCATTGAGCAAGATGTCACCAATTTCACGTCCCGGTGCAACGGTCATTTTTTCTGCACCTACGACAACGACAAAACGAGAGCGCTTTGCCTCGATGTCCATTGCGCCCATGTTTAGGGCTGCGGTACCTGTAGCGCAGGCATTTTCTACGCGTGTGACGGGTTTGAATAAAAGGTCTTTGTCGGCATCAAGCGCAAAAGAGGCTGGAAAGGTTTGTTTTTCAAAGCCACCGAAATTGCCGACATAAATGGCATCAATATCTTTAAACTCAAGGCCTGCATCTTCGACCGCTGCTTTTACAGCTGCGGGAATAAGGTCTTCGAGGTCTTGGTCTTCCAGTTTTCCAAATTGAGAATGGGACCAGCCGATTATTGATGTCATGTCGTGTGCTCCGTTTTGCTTTTATTTTCACTGCGGTTCAGCCACAAACTTGTTGAGACTAGCAGAATTTTTTACTCTGCCCACACTCAAGCACGCTAAAACGAGATGGGTCAACAGCATTGTTTTTAAGGGCGCTTGAAAGATCTATAATAGGTTGGTCGATGGCCTCATCGGTAAGCTGAATGGTGCCATGATGAAATGCAATCGAGTGTTGTGATTTTAAATCCAAGTGAGCTTTAACGGCATCATTTGGATTCATGTGCTGGTCTTTCATGAACCAACGAGGTTCATAAGCACCGATTGGTAAAAATGATAGTTTTGGCGGTCCAAATTGTTGGTGAATAGCGCGAAAATGCGCACCATCACCATAGCCTGTATCGCCAGAAAAATATATCGGGCCAAACGGTGTTTGAATGAGAAAAGCGCACCATAGGGCCATGTTATGGTCTTTAATAGTGCGTTTTGACCAATGCCGTGCTGGCGTGAGTGTGACTTTGACCTCTTGGGTCAGGTTAATCGTGTCATGCCAGTCAGCTTCGACAATTTGATGTTTGTGGCCTGTTTTATTGATGATTGCGCCATTGCCAAGGGGGGTGATAATCAGTGGTTCTGATTTGTCGTGCAGGTCTTTAAGAGCTGCTAAGTCAAGATGATCGTAATGATTGTGACTTAGCAGTATAAAATCTATCGGCGGTAAGGCGTTGATGTTAATCCCTGGAGGGTGCGCTCTTTTGGGACCTGCAAATTGAAATGGACTGGCACGATCTGAAAAAAACGGGTCGGTTAAAATGTTTATGCCGCCAACTTGAATGAGGATGGTGGCATGGCCAATAAAGGTAACAGAAAAATCGCCGCTATTGCGCCTGTTTGACGGGCTTGCGTGGTATTTGGTTGCAATTTTTTTTGGCCATTTTTTCTTTTGTCCGCCAAATTGCCATTTCAAAAGATCTTTTAGGCCTTTGGGCGGCAAGTCATCTGGTAAGAAAAACTGTGTGCCGTCAAAATGGTCGCTGATTGGGCCTTGATAGTAGGGGTTTTTTTTAGGTTTTGCCATTGTCAGGAAATAATCGATTTTAAATCATTTTTCAAGGTGGACGCACCCAAAAATCAATTCTAATGTTTTAATGATCCCTCAAGCGAATATACAACCTAAGGAAAATTAAATTATGAGCCGCACGGTGTTTTTGAACGGAGAGTATCTGCCTGAAGACCAAGCAAAAGTTTCGATCTTTGATCGTGGGTTTTTGTTCGGTGATGGAGCTTATGAAGTGGTGCCTGTTTTGGACGGGCTAATGGTTGATGTTGAACCGTTTTTGGTGCGATTAGAAAACTCGTTGGCTCAACTTCAAATTGAATGGCCGTGTAGCAAAGATGACTATTTAGAAATGCACCGTCAGTTGATTACGAAGAATAATCTGAAAGAAGGTGTGATTTATTCACAGGTGACACGTGGTGTTGCAGAGCGCGAGTTTGGTTTTCCAAAAGATACACCAACGACGCTGATGGCTTTTACGCAAGAAAAGCCATTGCTATCAAACCCACAAATTGAGACAGGGATAAAGGTTGCAAGTGTGCCAGATATTCGCTGGAAGCGCCGCGATATTAAATCGATCGCGTTGTTGGCCCAATGTCTTGCTAAGCAACAAGCTCAGGAAAAAGGTGGTTATGAGGGCTGGATGATTGAAGATGGGTTTGTGACCGAAGGGACATCATCAAGTGCTTATATCGTTAAGGATGGGGTGTTGATTACGCGCCCGCTGAACAATTCAATCTTAGCTGGAATTCGCCGGAAGATTTTGTTGAAACTGGCGCGCGAGCATCAAATTCGGGTTGAAGAACGCCCCTTTACCATTGATGAGGCCTATAATGCGGATGAAGCCATAATGTCTGCTGCCACGTCGGTTTTGGCCGTTGTTGAGATTGATGGAAAAAAGGTTGGTGACGGTAAGCCAGGGCAGGTTTTTAAACAGTTACGCGCGCTTTACTTGGAAAACGCGCGTGAACATAGTGTTGTGCAAATTGCTGGTTAAGTAGTTTAAAATTAATGGCGCTCGTCGGCCAAAATTTTAAGGGCTAATCGGAAAGATTTTCGATGCTCTTTTGGTATTAAACTAGCCAATTTTCGATCTACGCTGGAAAGCCCTGGTTCTGCGACATCTAAGGCGCGTTTTCCTGCAGCGCTTAATTTTAGAACATTCCGCCGTGCATCGTTTTTATCACGTTTGCGACGTAAATAACCTTGGGCGATTAAACGACCCACAAGATCTGCTAATGTTGAGCGGTCGATACTGGTTAGCTCGACAAGCTTGGTTTGGCTAATGCCAATGTTTTCGTTCACGGCAACAAGGACAGCAAATTGGCGTTGTGTAACACCGTTTTTACCGACTTTGTCGACATATATATTAGCAGCGTTTTGTGCTGCTTTTTTCAACAAATGGAACATTGATCGTTCTAGTTGTTTTACGTTTGAAACTTCATCCATTTTTATACTCTCGTTGCCCACGACAAAATGGGGCGCAAAACCTACTCAATTGGTTGTGCACGAGTAACTGTAAAATACAGTGGAATCTCTACCCCAGATTCAGCCGCTACCGTAAAGGTTGTATCGTTAAGATCAATATAAATTTTCTCATTACGAAAAAAGTTGATTGATAAAGCCTAAAATCGACACTTTGGATGACAAAAACCCAATTAATGCCTTATTTGGTTTTAGAAATGTCATCTTCGATCATGTATTTTTGCATGATTGGTATTTGGGTCATCATGAAAATAAAAGTGAATGGAAGGATGCCAAAGGTTTTGTAGGTTACCCATGTGTCAGTTGAGAGGTTTCGCCAGACGATTTCGTTGGCTATGGCAACGACCAAAAAGAATAAACCCCAGTTTCTACTCATCAACATCCAGCCTTTGAACTCAAGTTTCATTGCTTCACCCATTACATATTTTAGTAATGGTTTTTTGATGGCCCAGCCGCCAAGTAAGGCAGATGCAAACAAGCCGTTTATGATAGTGACTTTGACTTTGATGAACGTCTCATCGTGAAGATAGAGCGTTAACCCGCCAAAAACAGAAATAATGACCAATGTAACGATTGGCATAATCGAAAGCTTGTGGGTAATCAGCCACGTCACCAGCAAAGCCACCGTTGTAGTGACCATTATGACTATAGTTGCAGTAAAAATATCGTATAATTTGTATGTGGCGAAAAAGGCAATGAGGGGCCCAAATTCTAGTAGCACTTTTAACGCGCCAGTTAGTTTACGGTCTATGTTTTGCGATTGTGTCATGGTTTACTCGTCCTCTAGGCCTGCGATCGCGCGGGCAAATGCATCTGCGTCAAAGGGTTGAAAGTCTTCTAGCTGCTCACCAACGCCAATAGCATGAATGGGTAATTTAAATTTTTCTGCAATGGCCACTAAAATGCCACCACGTGCGGTGCCATCGAGCTTGGTCATGATGATGCCCGTAACACCAGCAACTTTTGAAAACACTTCAGTTTGTGAAATTGCGTTTTGGCCTGTCGTTGCATCAAGCACCAACAAAACCGCATGGGGAGCGCCATCGTCTTTCTTTTTCAGAACACGAACAATTTTTTCAAGCTCGGCCATTAAATCTGATTTGTTTTGCAACCGACCTGCCGTATCGATGATGAGAATGTCGCTGTTGTTTTCAACCGCTTGTGTATGTGCATCAAAGGCAAGGC
Organism: Hyphomicrobiales bacterium; assembly: GCA_027067085.1. Taxonomy (GTDB): domain Bacteria; phylum Pseudomonadota; class Alphaproteobacteria; order Rhizobiales; family Aestuariivirgaceae; genus JALWJW01. Next base: position 831 of record JAMOMM010000282.1, on the reverse strand, counting down.
CTGCAGCATCAGCGCCCGTGGGGCGAGAAATGACATTTGCGCCAATGCGATCGCCCCAAACTTTTAGTTGTTCAATGGCGGCGGCGCGAAAGGTATCGCAAGCTGCTATGGTCAGCGAGTAGCCTTCATCCTTGGCGATGGCTCCAAGTTTACCGATGGTGGTGGTTTTGCCAGCGCCGTTAACACCAACCACGAGAATGACAAACGGTTTCTGGCTATCATCAAAGGTAAATGGCACTTCCACTGGCTTTAGGACCGCGCTGACTTCATCGGCAAGAATTTGTTTAACTTCTTGCGGGTCAATCTGCTTATCAAAACGACCCTTGGATACTTTGTCAGTGATCCGCACCGCCATGTCGATGCCAAGGTCAGCCTGAATGAGAATGTCTTCTAAATCTTGGACCGTATCGGTATCGAGTTTGGCTTTGGTGAAAATGCCCGTAATACCGCTGGTAAGGGCGTTGGATGATTTTGACAAACCTGTCTTTAATCGCCCAAACCAAGATTTGCTTTTGGCTTCTTCTGGTTCTTGGGGGGTGGCGGGCGCAGATTTATCTTGCGGGTCGGGTTGCGAAGTCGGTTGCGGGGCTTGTTCTGCCTCTTGCTTAGGTGTTGGTTCTTGTTCTGGCTTAACTGTTGGCTCGGCGATAATTTGGGTAACAGGCTCAGGTTTCTGCTCGATTGAGACTGTTGGTTTTGTGGCTACATCAAGCTTAGGTTTTTGAACTGGCTGAGGTTGGGCCTTTTTAGGTTTGTTTTGTTTTGCTGGCTTTGGCTTTGGTTGTGGCGTAGGTTTTGCGGTCGGTGCAGGTTTTGATTTGGGCAAAGGCT
>JAMOMM010000281.1 GCA_027067085.1 Hyphomicrobiales bacterium | reverse complement strand
GGCAAGGGCGGTGGCGGTCGGCCAGACATGGCTCAAGCTGGTGGACCAGATGGGGCCAAAGCAAGTCAAGCTATTGAGGCGATTAAAGAGTCTATCGCTTAATCGTTAATCGCTTTAAACTGATTAATATCTGGTGCTCATTCAAAAAGGGCTGTCTCATCGCTGAAAATATTGAAAAACAAACTCGTTTGTCTTTTCGAAAGAGAATGCATGAAATAATTGAACAAGGCCCGGAAGGGTCTTGGCATAGCCGCTTGTTTGACTATGTCATTATTTTTTTGGTGGTGACGAATGTTATCGCCTTTTTGCTGGAGACCGTTCCAGAAGTCGCGCTGACCTATGGCAGGCCTTTAGAATATTTTGATTTGTTTTCTGTTATGGTTTTTACCCTCGAATACATTTTGCGTATTTGGGCCAGTGTAGAATTTCCATATGGGCAAAATGAAGCAAACTGGAAAACCAGATTGAAATATGCTTTGCGACCTATGCAAATCATTGATTTAATTGTGATTATTCCATTCTACCTATCGTTTATCTTTGTCATTGATCTTAGAGTTTTGCGTGTATTAAGACTGTTTAGATTGCTGAAATTGACGCGCTATTCGCTGGCCATGCAATCTCTTATAATTGTGATTAGCAATGAACGGCGGGCTTTGTTTGGTGCCATTTTGTTGATGATGTGTTTGTTGTTGTTTGCATCTACGGGCATTTATTTTGCAGAACGTAATGTTCAACCAGAGAGCTTTGGCTCTATTCCAATGTCGATGTGGTGGGCAATTTCAACGCTAACGACTGTTGGCTATGGTGATGTTATACCTCATACGGTATTTGGAAAATTATTTGGTGGTATCGTAATGATGTTTGGTTTGGGTATGTTTGCCTTGCCGATTGGCATCATTGCTACGGGCTTTTCGCATGAATCAAACCGCCGTGATTTTGTTATTTCGTGGAGTTTGGTTGCCAAGGTTCCAATGTTTTCAAAACTTGACGCCAATGAAATTGCTTCTTTATTGCCTTCTTTAAACTCGCTTAGCTATGACACGGGAGAAGTGATCGTGCATGAGGGTGAGGCTGCAAATGTTATGTTTTTCATTGCTTCGGGTCGTGTGGAAGTGGAAACAGAAAATGGGCCTGTGCTATTGGGAAGTGGGGAACATTTTGGCGAGATGGCGTTGCTTGACCACCGTACGCGAAACCATACTGTTCGCGCTGATACCAAGTGCCGTTTGCTCGCCCTAGAAGCGCCAGACTTTGACCGCTTGATGAGGTCAAAGCCTGAGTTGCTAGAAACTATTCGTAACACGGCAGCAGAGCGCCAGCATAAAAATGCTCGCAAAGTTGATGTTTAAATATCTTCAGTAAGATCTAAGCCAAGAGTTCAGGCCTTGAATTCTACTGTAGTATGAATTTTCTAAACAGCGAAAATTGTAACCACAACGGTTGCGCGACCGAAGCCAGCCTTTTTGAGTGTATCTTACTTGCCGCCACAAATGACGTGGTAAGCGGTTTTTAAGACGAAAATATTTTGCTGCCATTTGCTCATCAAGCCGAGATAATCGGCCATCCTGACAAATTTCAACTTCGGCAGCAAGTTTTGTGTATCGGCAATTATAACTTGCTGCACTGGCAGTGGTTGTTCCTAAAAATAGGGCAAGGGTGAAACTTGCAGCAATGATTTTTTTCATTGAAAACTCCGTGACTAGGGCCCGTCGAAGTTATCAAATCATAAATAAAAGGTTTGTCATTTTCTGCTTTGTGGGTAGATGGCAGCAAAAAGCGCTCCAGAATTTAATCTGAAACGCTTTTTATTTAAGAATATGAATTTTAGTAATCGAAGTGTTAGCTCATGGCTTTTTGTAGGTTTTGGTCAATTTTGTCCAAGAACCCTTGGGTTGATTGCCACTTTTGTTCTGGCCCAACAAGGATCGCTAAATCTTTGGTCATGTCGCCAGACTCGATTGTATCAACAACGGTTTTTTCCAAGGTTTCAGCAAATTTCATGAGTTCATCATTATCATCCAACTTAGCACGGTGCATGAGGCCGCGTGTCCACGCAAAGATTGATGCTGTGGAGTTGGTTGAGGTTTCTTTGCCTTCTTGGTGCAAGCGATAGTGACGAGTGACAGTGCCGTGGGCAGCTTCTGCTTCCATGGTTTTTCCATCAGGGGTCATCAACACAGATGTCATTAGGCCAAGTGAGCCAAAGCCTTGGGCAACGATGTC
>JAMOMM010000280.1 GCA_027067085.1 Hyphomicrobiales bacterium | reverse complement strand
GATCACCAGCAAATGGCGCCGCTCCAGCGACACCGCTGTCAACTATATGGTTACTTGTTCTAAACCTAAAGTGTATCAAAACTAATTAGTTTTGATACACTACCTTATTTTTGGTATCTCTCTATGCTTAAAAGCGGCAAGTGATTGGCACAATCACTGAGAGCAAAACCTGGTATCCATATCTCAAGGCCAACCATTAAAATCATAATTTATCGCGAATAGAATAGTACAACATCGCCAATGCCAGCAACGGTTTACGGGCCATCATACCACCTGGGAACCGTTTGGTTGGCACGCGTTGCAAAATATCAAACCGTGTTGCCGTCCCATTAATCATTTCGGCCATTACAGAGCCTGCAAAAATCCCCATACCAACACCCTCGCCACTATAACCACTTGCGGTAAACACATTAGCCGACAAGCGATCAATATAAGGCATGCGGCTCATGGTAATACCAAGGGTGCCGCCCCAACCATAATCAATTTTGACCGATTTAAGTTGTGGGAAAATCTCTAGCATTGGCTTTGATACAAACAACTTTATATCATCAGGGAACTTATAAGAGTAATTCTCACCACCACCAAAAAGCATGCGTTTATCATCTGACAAACGAAAATAATTAATGACAAATTTGGAATCAGCGACCGCTATATCTTGCGAAATCAAATCGCTTGCTTGTTGATCGGATAAAGCTTCGGTTGCAATAATGAAATTATTGATTGGCATCACCCGCTGCGATGTCTGTTTGTCCAAATTTTGCAAATAACCATTACACCCAAGCAAAACATATTGTGCTGTTATAACACCTTGCTGGGTCGATACTTTAGCAGGCGTTGTATGGGTTAACTCTCTAACTTCACTATTTTCAAAAATACGCACGCCTTTTTCCACACAAGCCCGCGCTAACCCCAAAACTAATTTCAACGGATGTAGATGGCCAGCGCGCATATCAAGCGATCCATTGTAGTACGCATCGCTGCCGACAAGATCGCGAATTTCTTGCTTGTTGAGGTATCGAATTTCTTCAAAATTATAATTTTTGCGTAAATGTTCAATTTCATGGCGGGTATCTTTGCCAAATTTAGCCTTATGGTTGGCATGCAACACGCCTGATTTTAACTCACAATCAATAGTGTATTTTTCACACAAATCTCGCACCAATTGATTGGCTTGTGCACCAAGTTCCCACAAATCCTTTGCCGCATCCAAGCCAACCAGCTTTTCCAGCTCAGTTTGTTCCAACCGTAAACCACTGGATAATTGCCCACCGTTTCGACCCGATGCTCCCCAACCAACACGGTGAGCATCAAGTACAATGACATCAAAGCCAAGTTCAGCTAAATGCAAGGCGGCCGAAAGCCCTGTGTAACCAGCCCCAACCACGCACACATCACACGCCTCGTCCCCTTCAAGTTTTGGAAACGGGGCAAGCAAAGGCGCGCTGGCTTCATAATATGAAGACGGATAAACCCCTTGCTCGTCATTGGCATACAACACATTGGTCATCGCATCACACTACTTTGCTGCAACGAGCAAACCTTTGTCTTGCAAGGCCGCTTTCGTCATATCTAGTGACTTAATCGCCAATGAAATCAGTTCATCAATTTCCGATTTTGTAATCACCAACGGCGGTGAAATAATCATGGCATCACCAACCGAGCGCATCACAAGACCATTATCAAAACAAAACTCACGAGCAATAAAGCCAGCATCTCCGCCATTGCCCGCAAACGCGGCACGGCTTGTCTTGTCGGGTGATAACTCAATCGCTGCCATCATGCCACAAATGCGCGCTTCACCAACCAGTTCATGTTCACCCAATTTTTTCCATTGCTCAGCTAAATAAGGTGCAATATCGGTTTGCAAATTTTCAATGATTTTTTCATCTTCCATAATTCGCAAATTTTCCAACGCCACAGCACACGCTGCAGGGTGACCAGAATAAGTATATCCGTGATTAAACTCACCACCCTTATCTTTAAGAACATCAGAGACTTTATCACTGACAATAGAAGCCCCGATTGGCAAATAACCAGAAGACAATCCCTTAGCAACCGTCATAATATCAGGCCTGATATTAAACGTTTGACTGCCAAACCAATTTGCGGTGCGACCAAAGCCTGTAATCACCTCATCGGCAATCAGCAAGATTTCACGTTCATCACATATCCGCTGAATTTCTGGCCAATAAGTTTCAGGCGGCACAATAACCCCACCCGCCCCTTGCACGGGTTCAGCAATAAA
>JAMOMM010000279.1 GCA_027067085.1 Hyphomicrobiales bacterium | reverse complement strand
GGCCCAACAAGGATCGCTAAATCTTTGGTCATGTCGCCAGACTCGATTGTATCAACAACGGTTTTTTCCAAGGTTTCAGCAAATTTCATGAGTTCATCATTTTCATCTAACTTGGCACGGTGCATGAGGCCGCGTGTCCACGCAAAGATTGATGCTGTGGAGTTGGTTGAGGTTTCTTTGCCTTCTTGGTGCAAACGATAGTGACGAGTGACAGTGCCGTGGGCAGCTTCTGCTTCCATGGTTTTTCCATCAGGGGTCATCAACACAGATGTCATTAGGCCAAGTGAGCCAAAGCCTTGGGCAACGATGTCTGATTGCACATCGCCATCATAGTTTTTACAAGCCCAAACATATCCGCCAGACCATTTAAGAGCTGAGGCAACCATGTCATCGATCAAGCGATGCTCATATGTCAGGCCAGCTTGTTTAAATTTGTCAGCAAATTCAGTTTCAAAAATATGCTGGAAGATGTCTTTAAATTGGCCGTCATAGGCTTTCAAAATGGTGTTTTTAGTTGAAAGATAAACAGGGTAGCCAAGTTTTAGGCCATAGTTCATTGAAGCGCGGGCAAAATCGCGGATTGAATCATCAAGATTGTACATGGCCATAGCAACGCCAGAACCGGGTGATTGAAAGACTTCATGTTCGATCACTTGGCCGTCTTCGCCTTCAAATTTGATGGTCAATTTTCCTTTGCCAGGGAAACGAAAATCTGTGGCGCGGTATTGATCGCCAAAAGCATGGCGACCAACAACGATGGGTTGGGTCCAACCAGGCACAAGACGGGGAACATTGTCGCAAATGATTGGTGCGCGGAAAATAACGCCACCTAAAATGTTGCGGATGGTTCCGTTTGGTGAGCGCCACATTTGTTTTAGGCCAAATTCTTCAACCCGTTGTTCATCAGGGGTGATGGTGGCGCACTTTACACCAACGCCGTATTTTTGAATGGCGTGAGCTGCATCAATGGTGATTTGATCGTCGGTGCGATCACGTTCCTCAATACCTAAGTCATAATAATGTAGGTCGATGTCGAGATAAGGGTGAATGAGTTTTTCCTTGATGAACTGCCAGATGATGCGTGTCATCTCGTCGCCATCTAGTTCAACAACTGGATTTTTTACCTTAATCTTGCTCATGAGGGAAAGTGCCTTTCAAAACGGTCTTGTTTGTTTATCTTTTTGGTACGGGCCGTGTGTAGCAGAGCATCATCGATTGATCAAACGCTACATATGGATTATGCAGCGTCTATTGTTTGGTACATTGGTACGTGAAATTGGGGATAATAGTAAATGTCAGAAAAATCAACGCAAGATAAAGGCCAACAATCTGCGCCGAGCGTTATTTTGGTGAATCCGCAGCTGGGCGAAAATATTGGTACGGCGGCGCGGGCCATGGCGAACTTTAACTTGACCGATTTACGCATTTTTGATCCACGTGATGGCTGGCCCAATGGCCGTGCGAACGCATCAGCGGCCAAGGGCGAATTTATCGTTGAAGACGCTAGCGTCCATGACAAACTGGAAGAGGCGATTGGCGATCTCAATTATGTTTACGCCACCACGGCGCGTCCGCGTGATATGACCAAGCCTGTGATGAGTCCCGATCAAGCCGCAAATGATATGCATGCACGAATCGAGGCAGGGCAAAAGGTTGGCATTATGTTTGGCCGCGAGCGTTGGGGGTTGCACAATGATGAGATTGCCTTGGCCGATTGCATGGTGATGGCACCTGTTGATCCGTCATATGCCTCGCTCAATATTGCTCAGGCGGTTTTGTTGATTGGTTATGAATGGTACAAACCGATTGCCAAGTCGTTTGGTATGGGTACGGCAGAAGCAAAAGCTGAGTTTCAAACGGGCCTTAAAATGCCAGATACGCGGCCCGCTGAAAAGAGCGAACTTATTGGTTTGTTTGACCACCTTGAGCGCGAATTGAGCGATGGTGGTTTTTTTAAAACCGAAGAAATTAGACCACGAATGATGACCAATTTGAGGAACATGATTGGGCGCGGGGAATTGACCGAGCAGGAAGTGCGAACCTTTCGTGGGATTATTTCAGCACTGACACGCAATCATAAAACGGGTAAAAATCGAAGATGACTTTAGCTTTACCACCTTTTGGTCCGCGCATTCTAGTTTTTGATTCTGGGATGGGTGGTTTGAGTGTGGTGCGGGCATTGCGCGATGTGGCTCCTCAAGCCCAGCTTGCTTATGCCGCTGACAATGAGGCCTTTCCATACGGCGATTGGGAAGAGAGCGCG
>JAMOMM010000278.1 GCA_027067085.1 Hyphomicrobiales bacterium | reverse complement strand
CACAGCATTGGTTTTTCAAGATGCTCGATTATTCGCTCACTTAACGGTCAAGCAAAACCTAAAATACGCCGCCAAACGCGCTGATAAAAGTGGCACCGAAATATCCACCAACGAGGTTATTGAGGCTTTTGAACTCATTTCACTGCTAGACAAAAAACCAACCGCATTGTCGGGCGGTGAGCGACAACGCATCGCCATTGCTCGGGCGTTGCTATCACGTCCAAAATTATTGCTAATGGATGAACCGTTAAGCGCTCTTGATGTGAAATTTCGCTCCGATGTCATGGCCTTCATTCAAACCATTCCACAGAAATTTGGCATTCCCATATTATACGTCACCCACTCCATCGACGAGGTAACAAAGCTTGCCAAGAAGCTTGTGCTTATCGATAAAGGCCAAATAATCGCCTCTGGCCCAACCAGCGATATTCTGGCCCGATTAGACCTGCCCAACCTTACAGGGCGGTTCCAAGCAGGCACATTGCTGTCAGGTGCCGTTGGCCCAACAGACAAAGACTTTGCACTAACCAGCATCGATATTGGTGGCCAATTTATTTCTGTGCCTGAACTACCTTTAACCAAAGGACAACCAGTAAACCTTCACATTCGCGCTCGTGATGTTGCCATTGCCACAACCAAGCCCCGTGGCATTTCTATCCGCAATATTTTGTACGGCACCATCACCCAAATCGCGCCTGAGCCTGAAAGTGCTTTTGCAGAAATTCAATTGAGCGTGTGTAATCAGCTTTTGCGCGCCAGACTAACCCGCGCTTCTGTTGCTGACTTAAACTTGAAACAAGGAAATCAAGTTTTCGCGCTAATTAAAAGCATCGCCATTGATAGGCGCATGGAAAAACGCCGCGAATAATGGCAAAGTTTTCAACCTGAGCAATAAAGCGTTTCATGTTTTGTTTGAATCACAAACAGGACATGAAACGCCGTAGTTTCAATCACTTAAATAGGTCGTCCTAGGTCACTAAAGACATGAATAACTCTAAAGCGTGGTCAATCTAAAAGCCCACGCTTTCGTTCTTTATCCAAACGTTTTTGATAGCCACTTTGCACAATGTCAGACACCACCAAAATACCCAATACAAAGTAAAATGTGGTTTTTGACATTGCTTCAACTGGATAACCAAAGAAGGTTAAATGAGCCAAATGCCCGCCTTCTGAGACCAGCATAATGCCAACAATGAACAAAATGAACAAACCCAGCACTTCATACATACGGTTCTTTTTCAAAAACTCGGCAACATGATCGGCCAGCATTAACATCAAAATTCCAGAAATAACGATGGCAGTGGCCATAACCCAAAAGACTTTGGTCAACGCCATGGCAGACAAAATTGAATCAAACGAGAACACCACATTCATAATAACAATCCATGTGATTGCAACAGCTACTGAACGCAGTTTTGAGGTATCACCCGCATCTTCGAGATGTTCTTGAGAGAGCAAATGAAAAATCTCTTTCATTGCTGTATAGATGATGAAAATACCACCAACTAAAACCACAAAAGCATGGACATTAAAGCTGGCTGTAACATAGCCCACAAATTTCATTTCAAAAAAGGGTAATTGGAAATACTCAATCGCTTGAATAATTGCAAACAACAAAACAATACGCAAAACCAGCGCAACGATAATGCCAATGCGTCGTACTCGTGCCTGTTCAGCTGGTGCCACTCGTTTTGACTCAAGTGCAATGTACAGTAAGTTGTCAAAGCCAAGTACGGCTTGCAACATCACCAGCATTGCCAGTGTCAATAAATTCTCAATTGAAAAAACCTCTGCCATGTACCCCCCAGTATATCCCGCTATGCGTAAGATTGGTTTTTAATAGATCACCCTAATTTTAAAGTGCTTTTGCCTGCTCAATATTTTCAACAAAGCGGGTGAACAAATAATGTGAATCTTGTGGACCAGGCGAAGCTTCTGGGTGGTATTGCACCGAGAAAACCCGCTTGCCATCAACCGCCAAACCACAATTTGATCCATCAAACAACGAAATATGAGTTTGTGAAATACCTTTTGGCAGACTTTCCCCATCCACCGCAAACCCGTGGTTCATCGAAGTGATTTCAACTTTATTAGTGGTAAAATCTTTCACTGGATGATTTGCCCCATGATGGCCCTGATGCATTTTCTTGGTTTTTGCTCCAAGAGCTAACGCCATAATTTGGTGGCCAAGACAAATCCCAAACACAGGGATATCTGTTTCGATCAGCTTGGCAATTTCAGGTGCTGCATAAACACCTGTAGCTGCTGGATCACCAGGTCCGTTAGATAAGAAAACCCCATCTGGTTTAAGCGCTAAAATTTCATCACAAGTCGCACTTGCTGGTACAACAGTAACCTTACAGCCTAGCGTTGCCAGACAGCGTAAAATATTTCGCTTAACACCAAAGTCAACGGCAACCACATGATGCTTTGGGTCGTTCATTTGGCCATAGCCAGTTGCTAAGTCCCAAGTTGTTTCATTCCACTCATATGCTTGAGAGCAAGAAACTTCTTTGGCAAGGTCAGCCCCTTCAAGACCCGCAAAGCCTTTGGCCATCGCGGTTAGTTTATCAATGTCAAACTTACCGTTTTTGTTGTGAGCAATCACTCCGTTCACAAGGCCTTTTTCTCGAATAATAGTGGTTAGCGCCCGCGTATCAATTCCAGATACCGCAACAATATTTTCCCGTTTCAGCCATTCATTCAAATCAAGGCCAGAGCGATAGTTTGAAGGTTCAGTTATTTCAGCTTTAAAAATTGCACCTTCAACACCAGCGCTTGATGTCAAATTCGTGGTTTCTAAATCATCGTCATTAGTGCCAACATTGCCGATATGAGGAAAAGTAAAAGTAATAATTTGGCCCGCATAAGATGGGTCCGTCAACGTTTCTTGATAACCAGAAATCGCGGTATTAAAACAAACTTCACCAACGTGGCTGCCTGATGCACCAGCACCAAAACCATAAAACACAGTACCATCTTCTAAAACAACGACACCTGTGTATTTAGGAGCGGCCCATTCGCCACTAGATTTCGTAACTTTAGATTTTACAGATTTTTTATTAGTCGTCTTTGATGCAACAGAATTTGCCACGAGCACTATCTATCCTCAATAAGAAAGGTAATTTCACCGTTCATATTTGAGCCACACCACAAGGTCAAGAGCGACAAGTTGTAAACTGGCTAAATTGTGGGCAAAACTATGTCATTTTTCCCAATACAGGTGGCCTAACTTCATACCACAATCAAAATGATAAAAAATCATCACTTGCACAGTCACATCGGTTAGGAGTATCAGTCATGGTTACGAAATAACTATTTTGAACAACAATATTAAGGTGCAGACCCATGGGTGACAGCATTCGCGACAAAATCAACGCTGAAGTAAAAACAGCCATGAAAGCCAAAGATAAGCGCCGTCTTTCGACGCTGCGCTTGGTGAGTGCTGCCTTTAAAGACCGCGACATTCAAAATCGTGGCACAGGCAAAGATGAGTCACTTGATGAAGCTGGTATGTTGGCAATCTTGGGTAAAATGGTCAAACAACGCCGTGAATCAGCCCAAACGTACACAGACGGTGGTCGCCCAGAATTGGCCGCAGGTGAAATTGAAGAGATCGCCATCATCGAAGAGTTTATGCCAAAGCAAATGAACGCCGATGATGCCCGCGCTGCTGTGACCGAGGTGGTTAAAGAAATTGGCGCTGAAGGCCTAAAAGACATGGGGAAAGCCATGGCTGCGGTAAAAGAAAAATATGCGGGCCAAATGGATATGTCCAAGGCTTCAGCCGTTGTTAAAGAGCTTTTGGGCTAAACAACCGTGGAAAAGGCAAAACAAGACCAGCTAGCCACCGCTGAAATTATATCCACAGCTTTTCAAAACTGCCTTGATAAGGGCATTGATCCTCAACTTATTGCCAGCACAGCCTTAACCGCGTCCCTGTCTCAATTGGTCAAAACCACCGACAAACAAACAGCGATTCGCATTATCAAACGCTTGATCGGTGCCATTGAAGACGGCAAATTTGGAAACTAAACCTGCTGAGCTCTCATTTCCAGTAATTATTAGCCTGCGAAATTGTTTGAAAGTGTGTTGCAACTACGCCCGAAGCAGCAATCAAAGCAGCAGAATCATGCCCATACTCTTTACAAAAACCTCACCTCAAAACACATTCGTAAATTGAAATATATTCAATACAAAATTTGATTAACATCAAATCTCTTTGCGCCTGAATATGTATATTAGAAAAATCTAATATACATATTCACAAACGTAAGGAATAAGAACAATGAACGCACGATTACCCTGGCTTGCTGGCGGTGTGCTTCTGGCAATGTCATTCTTTTTAGCTGTTATGCTTGTCAAGCCAATTGGTGTTTCCACCCAGTTCGTCATTGCCGATGCAATGGTTTGGAACCAAATTGATGACACAATCATTACAAAATCAGACACAAACAAAAAAGGTTATGCTTCATCAAACGCTTACCTCAATAAAAGCGGTGGCAAATATGCCAAAAATGCTGCCGAGCCAATGAACTACAGCTTTATTTTTGTTCTTGCGATGATGGCAGGTGCAGGCCTTTCTTCACTGTTATCAAGCTCTAAATCAACACCTGCCCAAGATGCTAAAGAACGCGAAATGCCACAAGTTTGGCGCGATCGGTTCGGCTCATCTAAAACCCTTAGATATAGCGCTGCTTTTGGCGCGGGTTTCTTGGTTTTATTTGGCGCTCGTCTTGCTGGCGGCTGTACCTCTGGTCACATGATGTCTGGCATTATGCAAACATCTCTAAGCGGATACATCTTTACCATTGGCGTTTTTGCAACGGCCATTCCTGTTGCCATGATGATGTTCAACTCAAAATCTAATGGAGCTGTATGATGACTAAAATTATGCTCGCAACCGCCCTTGGCCTGTTCTTTGGCTTTGCTCTTCATCGTGTTGGCGCCACAAGCCCACAACACATTATCAATATGCTGCGCCTTAAAGACTTGCGCTTAATGAAAACAATCTTGTTCGCTATTGGTTTAAGCTCCGTTGTGCTTTTCCTTGGCCTTGCTCTTGGCTTCATTGATGTCTCACATATCTCGGTAAAATCAGCCTATGTTGGCGTGCTTATTGGTGGTGGTTTACTTGGTGCTGGCTTTGCAATTGCAGGTCTTTGCCCTGGCACTTCACTGGCTGCTGCAGCAACAGGGCGTAAAGACGCTATGGTGTTCATCCTAGGTGGCTTTGTAGGAGCCTTTGCTTATATGCTTTCGTTTGATTTCATCTCTCAAACCTTCTTGATGGATAAAATCGCTGGTGGCAAAGTAACCTTGGCCGTAACTGGCAGCGCCAAATACCAAGCTTTAATCACATCTGTTTCTGGCACCGCTCTTGCCATTGGCCTTGGCCTTGCCCTTATGGCTTTTGCATGGTGGCTGCCTGAAGAAACATCTCCAAAAAACAAAACCGACCATAAAATGGTGCCTGCTGAATAGACCCATTTAGCAACTTGACCCTTGGCACCATTCTATGAACCCCGATCCACCCTCCTGTGATCGGGGTTTTTCTTTGCGCAAAATCAAAAGACTCAAATAAAGTTTTGGTTTAAAGTGGCTAACGAGAAGGAGTTGGCCTATCACACGCCAACCAACCACGAAAACCAACACGAGCTTTTATGCGTTTTTCAGATCAATTTATGGAAGAAATCCGAAACAGAATCTCTGTTTCCACCGTTGTTGGTCGCAGTGTCCAGTGGGATCGCAAAAAAACCAATGCGGGCCGTGGCGATTATTGGGCCTGTTGCCCATTCCATCACGAAAAGACCCCGTCATTTCACGCTGATGATCGCCAAGGCCGTTATTATTGTTTTGGCTGCAAATCTTCTGGCGATATTTTCAAATTCCTCACTGACAAACAGGGTTTAAGTTTCCCCGAAGCCGTGGAACAACTCGCTAGCGAAGCCAATCTGGAACTGCCACAACAAACCCCGCAAGAGATTGAGCGCCAAGAAGTGCGCGCCAGCCTTTATGACGTTATGGCTCTGGCACAAAATTTCTTTGTCCAGCAATTGCAAAAACCAATTGCAGCGCCAGCGCGCGGATACCTTTCAGACAGGCATCTAACCACCGCTACTCAACAAGAGTTTCAAATGGGCTTTGCCGCCAATGATCGCTACGCCCTTAAAAAGCACCTGACCGAGAACAAAATCCCGCTTGAGCAAATGGTCGCTGCAGGTCTCGTCATCGCTGGCCCCGATATTGCCGTGCCCTATGATCGTTTCCGTGACCGCATTATGTTCCCAATTGCGGATCCTCGTGGCAAAGTCATTGCCTTTGGCGGTCGCGCCATGAACCCTGACACACCAGCAAAGTATCTCAACTCGCCAGAAACAGACTTATTTCACAAATCAGCGGTTTTATATAATCTCCATAAAGCGCGACAATCTGCCTATGACCAATCATCTATTATAGCTGTTGAAGGTTATATGGATGTTATTGCCTTGGCCCGCGCTGATATTCCCAATGCTGTGGCCCCACTTGGCACCGCCCTCACCGATCAGCAATTACACATGATGTGGCGCATCGCGCCTGAACCAACCTTATGTTTTGATGGCGACAAAGCAGGCATCGCAGCAGCCTATCGCGCCCTTGATATTGCCTTACCGATGCTCAAACCTGGCCATTCCTTAAAGTTTGCTTTGCTGCCAGATGGGCAAGACCCTGACGACCTTTTAAATGCCCAAGGCCCAGACGCGTTGCAAACAGTTCTAAAAGAAGCTGCTCCCATGTCAGACATGCTATGGCAACGTGAATTAGAACGTAATGACCGAAAAACCCCAGAAAGACGGGCGCAATTTGAAACCGCTATAGAACAATCCGTTGCCCGTATCGAAGATGTTAAGGTGCGCGAACACTACAAAACCTCTTTTCGCCAACGCATGCGCGATTTGTGGTCATCAACTGGTAACAAAGCCCCATTCCGCAAAAACACAAGCCAATCGGGGAAATCATGGACCTCACGCTTTAAACCACAATGGCAACAACAACAGCCTGCATCGCGAGAGCTTCTGGCCCAATCACGCAATACCAGCCTGCCACAAATCTTAGAACGCCGTGAGCGCTTAATCGTCCTAACGGTGATTAATCATCCTTCATTATTAGATGAATTTGACGAGCTGTTTTCAGAGCTAGAAATGTCTTCAAACCAACTAGATCGGCTAAGACGTGCGGTCCTTGACATATGCGCATTGAATCTAGGCCTTGACTCTGAGGGCTTAAAGGACCATTTGAACAAGTGTGGGCTTGTTGGGTTGTTAGAAAAAACAGTTGAGCAGGCCAAACGGTTAGATTCCTGGTTCCTTGAAGCCGACGCAGCGCCAGATGACGCACAGACGGGCTTTTTGCATATGATTGCCTTACACAGGAAGACCGTGACACTAGAACGTGAATTGAAAGAAGCTGAAAGGGTTCTAGCGATAGACCCAACCGAGGAGAACTTTTCGCATCTAAATGAAATACGCGATCAACTGCGCTCTACTTCAGGTGAAGAAGCCATAATCGAAGGATTTGGCGAAGCCTCAGGACGCAACAGCGGTAGTGTTTCCTAACTTCAATTTGGTCAGGACGCTCTTTTTAGATATTCAGCCTACTGTTTCAAAAACACGTTCTTAATACACATAGCTATAATGGCATTCATTTTATTATGTTTAACGTCTGGTTAAAGCACCTAAGTGTAAAACAATCATATCAGACCGAATCATTTTTACGGGCAACGCCTCAATAAGCTTAACCCATATGTAAAAAACAAAGGCAAAGGCTCTACTAGCAATGGCAAAAGCAGCAGCAAAGAAACCCGCAACAAAAAAAGCAGCGGCGAAAAAAGTACCCGCAAAAAAAGCGGCAAAGAAGGTCGCAAAGAAAACGGCGAAAAAAGGTGCAGAAGCACCGGCCGATGATCGTCCAATTCTTGACCTGACCAATGCGTCTGTAAAGAAAATGATCCGCGTTGCTAAAAAGCGCGGCTGGGTAACCTATGACGAACTAAACGAAATTTTGCCGTCAACGGAAGTCTCTTCTGAAAAAATCGAAGACATCATGGCCATGTTCTCTGAAATGGGCATCAATGTTGTTGAAAGCGAAGAAGAAAGCGAAGACACGACAGAAACCGTTGCGCGCACCAATCAGGGTTTACCAGTTAAAGTTGCCAGAAAAACCGAACCAGTTGATCGCACCGATGATCCTGTTCGCATGTATCTGCGCGAAATGGGTACTGTCGAGTTATTATCTCGTGAAGGCGAAATAGCCATTGCCAAGCGGATCGAAGCTGGCCGCGAAGCCATGATCCAAGGCTTGTGCGAAAGCCCGCTGACTTTCCAAGCGATTATCATTTGGCGTGACGAACTTGAAGAAGGTCGCATTTTGTTACGCGACATCATCGATCTTGATGCCACCTACGCTGGCCCCGATGCCAAAAAAATCGACAACTCTATTAAGACGGTTGAAAACCAAGGCGTTGAACAAACCGCTAAAGAAAAAGAAGAAGCGACAAAAAAAGAAGAAGAAGCAAAAAAAGCTGAAGGCGAAGAAACCAAAAGCGATGACGATGATGACGACGATGATGATGATGAAGTAAACCTCTCATTGGCCGCGATGGAGGCAGAGCTAAAACCTCAAGTGGTTGAAATTTTCGATGCAATTGCCAAGACTTACAAATCACTTCGCAAACTGCAAGACCAAGAAGTGGCCGAAAAAACCCAACTCACCACATCACAAGCCCGCCGTTACAAAAAACTTCGCAAAGATTTGATCGAACTGGTTGAGTCTCTTGCCCTTAACAATGCACGTATTGAAGCCCTAGTAGATCAGCTTTATGGCATCAACCGTGGTTTGATTTCACTTGAAGGTCGTTTGATGCGCCTTGGCGAAACTTATAAAGTTCCACGTATGGAGTTTTTGAAAGAATACCAAGGCAACGAACTTGACCCAGGTTGGATTCGCCGCGTATCACGCCTTTCAAAACACGGCTGGAAACAATTTGTTGCCGCTGAAAAAGACACCATCAAAGATGTGCGTGAAGAAATTCACGCCCTTGCTGCCGACACTGGTTTACAAATTCCAGAATTTCGCCGCATTGTTCACGCTGTACAAAAGGGTGAAAAAGAAGCCGCTATTGCTAAGAAAGAAATGGTCGAAGCCAACCTTCGTTTGGTGATTTCGATCGCTAAAAAATATACCAACCGTGGCCTACAATTCCTTGACCTTATTCAAGAGGGCAACATTGGCCTGATGAAAGCGGTTGATAAATTTGAATATCGTCGCGGCTATAAATTCTCAACTTATGCAACTTGGTGGATCCGCCAAGCCATTACCCGTTCGATTGCCGATCAAGCCCGCACCATCCGTATTCCGGTACACATGATCGAAACAATCAACAAAATTGTTCGCACCACGCGTCAGATCATGCATGAAATTGGCCGCGAGCCAACACCAGAAGAAATCTCGGCAAAACTATCCATGCCGCTTGAAAAAGTCCGCAAGGTGATGAAAATCGCAAAAGAGCCTGTCAGCCTTGAAACTCCAGTGGGTGATGAAGAAGATTCACACCTTGGTGATTTCATCGAAGATAAGAATGCGATCCTGCCGATTGATTCTGCCATTCAAGCCAATTTACGCGAAACAACCACTCGCGTACTTGCCTCCCTGACCCCGCGTGAAGAGCGGGTTTTGCGGATGCGCTTTGGTATTGGCATGAACACCGACCACACTTTGGAAGAAGTTGGCCAACAGTTCTCAGTAACACGCGAACGTATCCGCCAAATTGAAGCCAAAGCCCTGCGCAAACTAAAACACCCAAGTCGTTCTCGCAAATTACGTAGCTTCTTGGACACCTAAAAGGTTGTAACCACCATGCTAGGAAAAACCGGCTTCAAATACGGAGACGATCATCTTCTGTTAAAGTGGTTACAAGAAAAGGACAATCGAGCAATTTCTCACGGGTTTTGCATGCGCGCTGCGTTGCGTGCAATCCCTGCACTCGCGGTTGTTCCTGAATATGATAGCGAGATCGGACGGAAAACTTTTATTCCAGTTTTTCGCAATCTCAATATATCACTGGTTAGCGCCATGACAGGATTTGACTTGCAACGAGAATTGAATCCATTTGCCCTTCCAGCTCTTAAGGCAACAATCAACTATTATGGCGACCCAAAGCTTAACCACACAGCCTTTGGCAGTGCGTTTGGAGCATCTGTTGCGGCCATAAAGATAACGATACTCAATACAATAGGTTCAGAACTCGCATCATCCGCGATCAGCAATGCCGCAGTTGCCAATCGTCGTATCACTAAAGACTATGATAAAATTTTTCCTGAAGTGCTAAAGGAAATTAAATTGATCGAGGCAGGCACTGATCCTATTGCGCTACTCACGTATCCGCTATGGCCCGACGGAATACCACAATGGGCGAATGAAAATTGGCAAAAATTAAAATTTGGCCTTCTGGCCCTTGATCCAAACTGGTCAGTCTGGACAACATGGTACGAAGAACGATTAGTGGGCATTACCCCTAACTTGTCAACGGAAAAATCCCGCGCCACCATTCCCATCGATATTTGGCAAAAACTGCCGACTGAAGTAAATGACTACATTCGAAACCTTTAAAAATGCACTGCAACACTCTTTATCGGGTTTTTTATATTTACTGTTCATTAACCATAAATCGCCACTTTTGCGACATAAAATCGCTTTTTTGACACGAATTCGTCGCGTAATCGGCAAGCTTTTATAACACAATACTCTT
>JAMOMM010000277.1 GCA_027067085.1 Hyphomicrobiales bacterium | reverse complement strand
TGATCCGCAAAGGAAAAATGGCTCAACTTGGCCAGTTAACAGCGACCGTTGCTCATGACATTCGAAATCCATTGGGTTCAATTCGCACTTCAACCTTTTTGTTGCGCCGCAAGTTCTCAAGTGACAATCCAACAATGCTAAAACCACTTGATCGTATCGAAAAAGGTGTAACACGCTGCGACGGTATTATCACAGAGTTGCTTAACTTTGCCCGTACAAAAGATCTTAATCTAAAGGTTCAAGACTTTGACGAGTGGTTACTCAATACAGTTCGCGAAACTGCAGAACAATTGCCACAACAAGTCTCATTTGAATGTAGCCTTGGCCTTGCAAATAAAGACGTCAATTTCGATGCAGATAGCCTTACCCGTGCAATCGTCAATTTCTTGACCAACGCAAGCGAAGCGATGGTTGGAAAAGGCAACGAGGTCCCAGCAAATCCAACACAAAACCCAATTATATCAGTTGCAAGTAGCTTGACATCACGCGGTATTGAAATTTCTGTCAGCGACAATGGGCCAGGAATTACCGAAGAGAACATGAAAAAAATTCTTGATCCGTTGTTCACCACAAAAAGTTTTGGTGTTGGACTTGGCCTCCCCGCTGTTGAGAAGATTTTTGAAAAACACCAAGGCGGCATGGAAATTCATTCCATTGAAGGTCAAGGCGCAACCTTTACAGGTTGGTTCCCGCTAGAAATGAAAACCGTTGAAACGGAAACAACAGCGGCAAAAATGGCCTAAATCAAGACGGTCTTTCTATTCGGTACGTATCAAAAACTGTTGAATAATCCATATACCCGTGGCGGGCCAATTGTTGCAAGCTGCGGGTATCAACACGACCATCAGTAATCATTGCATCATCAATATAAACCCCAACAACCTGACCAACCACCATTTCATACTTAGTTGGGT
Source organism: Hyphomicrobiales bacterium (assembly GCA_027067085.1). GTDB lineage: Bacteria > Pseudomonadota > Alphaproteobacteria > Rhizobiales > Aestuariivirgaceae > JALWJW01. The sequence goes on along the minus strand of JAMOMM010000277.1, from coordinate 1,354 downwards.
TACCATCAACATCTTTAAGTGGAAAATTAGCAGTTTGGCGGCATTCTAACGCCACGGGGCTAGAGGCAACACGCGGCACAGAAACCATAGTGCCAGCCACTTTCTCTAAACCAGCAAGTTCAAATTCATCAACTGTAGGCTCAACAATTTTAGCGGTTTTATTCATCGCATCTTTGAGCTGATGGGTGGCTAAATTACAAACAAATTCCCCAGTCTCTGCAATATTAAGCAGCGTATCTTTATGCCCACCAGATGAAAACATAACCAAAGGTGGCTCATCAGCGACCGCATTGAAAAAGCTGTAAGGGGCAAGGTTGGCCACACCAGTTGCAGAAACAGTTGATATCCAACCAATAGGACGCGGCCCAACCAGTGCTTTAAATGGATCAATCTCAAGTGGGCATTGTTTTTTCAATGCATCGTAAAACATACATAAACCTTTAAGTTAAATCTTTTGTTGCTGAAGAAGTTGAGGAAGGTCCAAAACGCTTTCTAGCACATAATCAGCATATGGTGCCAATTCTTCTAGCGTAGAATTTCCAGTTAGAACACCGACGGCCAATCCAGCCTTGGCGTTATGGGCCATTTCAAGGTCATGGACATTATCGCCAACCACCACAATATTTTTGCTTTCCAAACCAGTCACCTGACAAAATGCAATGACAGGATCTGCCGCAGGTTTTGGATTTTCTACACTATCAAAACCACAGATCAATGACAGATGCAGCGTTAATCCAAACGCATCCATTGTTTTAACCGCCGAGGCTTCTAGATCATTGGTGGTAATGCCCAAACTCAACCCACTTGCTTTCAAACCCTCAAACATCGTTTGCAGTGGTTTCACCCCATGTAACGGGACCGCTTTAGTATCCAAACAACTCACATTTATAAAGTTCAATAACTCTAATTCATTGTAGTTGCTCAACTCTGGCAACCACACATCAACAAGCCCTTGCGTAGTACCTGCAGCCCAGACTGACCCAGATAAAAACCCCTCATCCTCGCTGATATAGCCAGCAAGTTTAAGCAACTGGAGTTTTAAAGCCACTTGGTTGCCACTGAGTTCATCAGTCATATCGACCAACACTTTAACCCACGTTTTTTCAAAATCGACCAGCACACCATCTTTATCAAAAACAATGCCTTTAAGCAGCGGTTTAGAGTCTGTCATACAATCTGCCTAAAACTTAGAAATGAGCGATTTGTGGTCTGGGCGAGGCCGATCAGAAAGCGGCGCACCCGCTGTACCAAGATAGATATACCCAGCCAGTTTTTCGTGCGCCTCTAAACCAAAACTTTCAAGTACAACGCGATCAAACGCTGCCCACCCCGAAATCCATTGGCAACCAAAGCC
>JAMOMM010000276.1 GCA_027067085.1 Hyphomicrobiales bacterium | reverse complement strand
ATGGTGCAAAATGTGAGTTTTGCATGGCTTGCATTCCTGTTTGTCCAACGGGATCAATCGATGAATGGCGAGTGGTAGAAAGTCATTATGGTGTTGATGAACAATTTGGCTGGCTCGAACTTCCTATCCAACAAGAGTTGACCGTGAACGATACGGCAGGTGAAACAACGCTAGAAGCGATTGATGAATCGATCCAAGCCTTGCTGGAAAAAGCTCATGAAGGTGCAGGGGGAAAAGCGATTGCACCTGTTTCAGCTTCCAAACCAACAATCAATTTGTTTAATCTTGGCAATCCAGCCACTGCCACCATCCAAGGCAATTTTCGTTTAACAGATGAGGACAGTGACGCAGATGTTCGTCACATCATCCTTGACCTTGGTCAGCAAAAGTTTCCTGTTTTAGAGGGCCAAAGTATTGGTGTTATACCGCCTGGGCTTGATGAAAACGGCAAGCCACATTTACCTCGGCTTTATTCGGTTTCAAGTCCGCGCGATGGTGAACGCCCAAATTTCAACAATTTATCTTTGACCATTAAAAGAGAAAAGAACGGGCTGTGTTCAAATTATATTTGCGATTTAGAAAAGGGTGAGACGGTCAATATTACGGGGCCATTTGGCTCAACGTTTTTGTTGCCAAACGACCCATTGGCTCATGTGATGATGATTTGCACGGGTACAGGATCGGCCCCGTTTCGCGGCTTTACAATGCGCCGTCAGCGCGAAATGCCAGAAGCAAAAAATTCATTGTCCTTGTATTTTGGCGCGCGTAGACCGCAAGATTTACCTTACTTTGGCCCACTAAAAAAGATGCCGCAGGACTTCTTAAAAACTGTTTTTGCATTTAGCCGTATGGACGAAGAAAAAAAGCAGTATGTGCAAGACATGATAAGGAGCGAAAAGTCCTCGGTAGCAAAATTGCTCCAGCAACCAAATTCGCACATTTTTATATGTGGTCTCAAAGAGATGGAATCTGGTGTCGAAGAAGCCTTATCTGATGTTGCCCGCGAAATTGGTATTGAGTGGAAAACCTTGCGCGATACCATGCGTGATAATGGCCGCTACCATGTAGAAACGTATTAGGGCAGTTTTTTACCACAGTCATGATGTTTTGTTTTAAAAGGGCACTTGCTATAACTTGGGCAATAACTTGAGTAACAATTTCAGCAAGTGTTTGAGACATTGAAAAACCACAAAAAAACATTCTCCGTTGCCCCGATGATGGATTGGACCGATCGTTATTGTCGATATTTTCACCGTCAATTAACCCGCCATGCGTTGCTCTATACTGAAATGGTCACATCGGGCGCGGTGGTGTTTGGTGATCGCGAACACCTGATTGGTTTTAATCAAACCGAGCACCCCATTGCCTTGCAATTGGGCGGCAGCAAGCCGCAAGAATTGGCCCAAGCAGCAAAGATTGGCGAGGATTTTGGCTATGATGAAATCAACCTCAATGTCGGTTGTCCGTCTGATCGTGTAAAATCAGGTAACTTCGGCGCTTCGCTCATGGCCGAGCCAGAACTGGTGGGCGAGTGCATTAACGCTATGCAAACCGCTGTCAAAGTTCCTGTAACGGTGAAGTGCCGTATTGGCATCGACGATCAAGATGAGGACAAAGACCTTGATCGGTTTATTGAGATAGTGTCTGGGGCAGGGTGCAGGGAGTTTATCATTCACGCCCGCAAGGCTTGGCTCAAAGGGCTTTCACCTAAAGAGAATCGCGATATTCCTCCACTCAATTATGAGCGCGTATATCGTGCCAAACAGCAACGCCCTGATTTAATCATTCACATAAATGGTGGCATTGAAACGATTGAGCAAACCAAGCAACATTTAGAGCATGTTGACGGGGTAATGATGGGTCGCGCCGCCTATCACCAACCGTTTGAGTTAGCGCAAATTGATAGCGAAATTTATGGCCAGCCTAACCCTTTAACTCAACGCCTTGAAGCGGTACAAGCCATGTTCCCTTTCATTGAAAGCGAGCTGGCAAAAGGCGTTCCGCTTCCTCGCATCACCCGTCACATGCTCGGCATTTTTCACAGCGAACCCGGCGCGCGACTATGGCGCAGACACTTAGCCGAAAACGCTCACAAACAAGGCGCAGGTCTTGATGTTTTGACTGATGCGTTGGGGCACGTTGGCTAAGCGCTCGATGCCATGCCTTCAACCACTTTCCGCATTCTTTTACCTCCTTTTCCTCATCACCGCCGCCCCCCTATTTTCGCCATCACCGCCCTTGTGGCGGTGATCCATGGCTCGGTATTTGA
>JAMOMM010000275.1 GCA_027067085.1 Hyphomicrobiales bacterium | reverse complement strand
CATTTTAAACAACCTCCTAGCCGAAGGAAAAACCATCGCCTTCACCGTCGATGACCGCCAACAAGTCGTCAACATGTGGCGCAAAAATGGTATCACTTGCCTGCAATGCGATGTTGGGGATTTTTAAACTTTCTGTGAATAACCAACGTATCAAATTGCAATATATCTCATACAAATGGTAATGTGTTTATAACTCTCAACGCCATCATTTTCTGGAGTGAAAAATGCACTTGGTAAAGAAATTCTTGCTCGGCCTCATTGTACTCATATCAATTGCATTGGCAGGCATTTGGTATGGCGGTTGGGGAGCCGTTGCCCCCACACAGCAAACACTGGCTAAAGCAAAGCTTGCCCCAATAATTCCAATTGGTGATTTTTTCGCCAACACATCAAGTAAATGGGCTTACGCCCCTTCACCAGCCAGCAAATATATGACTTGGCGCGTCGTTGAAGGAATCAATACATACTACAAATATCAACCGTTTAAAGGCGGCAAAACCACATCAATAAATCTCAAAAACGTCCGTAGTGTTTTTTGGAGCAATGACGATAAGGCCCTTTATCTATTCAAGCTTGAAATCAAAAAAAGGCGCTACGTCCTGTGGAAAGCAAACCCGAACAATTTAGATCAAAAATGGCAAGATGTAACACCACGCGGCTTTAAAAATTGGCATATTTTTTATCGTCCAAAAGACGGTCTTGGAAGATGGCTTGTTTCATCCCGCGATCGAGATCCATCATTTACTGATATTTATAGCATCCAACCAAATGGCAGTGAAAAACGATTATTATTAAAAAACAATGGCAACATATCAGATTGGTTCATCGATGATGACGGAAAAATTTGGGGCCGAAGAGTTTCTTTAAAAGACAAAACCTATGCAATAGAAATTTTAAAATCAGATAGTGCTTTTTCAAAAACAGCAAAATGGCATCAATTGTTCACCTACTCTGAACGTGAAACATTTCGCCTTTTAGGATACTCAAAATCAAAAGGCATAGTTGCGGCCTCCCGCCGTAATAGAGACAAACAAGCGTTGGTAAATATCAATCTAGAAACGGGAAAAGAAACCATCCTCAATCAACATCCCGATGTGGACTTGCAACGAACCTTCAACTTAGCCAGCTACAACAGCGTAGATATTGTTAATTTTGCTCCAGGGTATAATCAGTATTTATCTGTAACAAACTTGGGTAAAAAAGTATTGGCGTTGTTGGACAATAAGTCTGGGCCTTTCCAACTCAACATGCTCGGGTTTTCAAAAGATCGACGTTACCTTACCTTTAGTATTTCTTACCAAGAAAGCGGCTGGCAATATGTTTTAATCGACACGAAAAACAACACAAAAAAGATATTAGGCCAATCTCCATTTGCAAAGTATAATTCCATTTTGTCAAAAACCAAGCCTGTTACTTTTACCGCCCGCGATGGCACAAAAATTCCAGCCTTTTTGACTACTCCTCATGGCATAGAAACCAAAAATCTTCCCACAGTCATTGCCGTTCATGGCGGGCCAGCCAGCCACTTCATTTGGGCATTTGATTATGAAAGACAATTTCTAGCAAACAGAGGCTATGCCGTTTTATTGATAAATTTTCGCGGCTCAACAGGCTATGGCAAGCGCTTCCAACAAGCAGGGTTTCGTCAGTTTGGCCGAAAAATGCAAGACGACATTGTTGACGGCACTAAATGGGCAATCAAACAAGGCATTGCAGACCCTAAGCGCATCGCTATTTATGGAGCAAGCTATGGTGGCTATGCCGCAATGATGGGACTTGCGCGTGACCCTGAAATTTACGCAGCAGGCATTTCAATTGTTGGTGCAACCGATATGGAATATCAAACCCGTTATGCCCCCCATTCATGGAGACTAGGTTTGGATGCTTGGACACGATATTTTGGCTCCGCTGATAACGAGGACGACCTAAAGGACTTGCGTAAGTATTCACCTGTTAACATGGTCAAAAGCATCAAAGCGCCCGTATTTTTAGCGCATGGCATAAATGATCGCATCGTTGATCGCGCCCAGTCAGAAGCTTTCGAGAAGCAACTCAAAAAGCATGGCAAAACCTATGAAGCTATCTATTTTGAAAAAGAAGGACATGGCCTTAGGCGTTGGCAGTCAAAAATTATCTTCTATACAAAATTAGAACAATTTTTAGCCAAACATCTTGGTGGTCGCACAGGCGGTTTTCACTACACCCAAATCGGCGCAAAATGGATTAAATAGCATCACTTGCCTACAATGCGATGTTGGGGATTTTTAAACGTGGTCCAAACACCCTGAAATTTTGGCTTCTCATGTGATTCGGCGTTCAAAACCATTATCCTTGATGAGGTATCGCTCATGCATACCCCATGAAAACCACACTGTACTTTAAACAAAACAGCGTAAAAGGTACGTTTTTCGCCAGTTTCTGCGAAAAACATTTCCACAGGGTCAAAAGCTTACTTCCCCTCTTCTGTTCCATTTGACAGGCAAACCCATTATAGTTCAGCATTGAACAATAACATTCAACCAAGGGGACATCCAAAATGGGTAAAAGAGACGATCTAATCGTAAAGTACGCAGCTGATCTTAAAGAAAAGTGCGGCATGACAGCAGACATGGATTTGCTAACAAAAGTAACCATCGGTTGCGGCCCAGCAATCTACAATGCAGATGCTTCAACAGTATCAGCATCTGACCAAGCAGAACTGGACACAGTTAAGAATAATTTCCTTATCAAAAAGCTTGGTCTTTCAGATGGCCCTGAACTTGATGCTGCAATCAACAAATGCATGGAAACTTACGGCAAATCAAACCGTAACAAATACCGCGCTGTTGTTTATTATATGCTGACCAAAGATTTCGGCAAAGAAGCTGTTTACAAGTAAACACGGCTATCGGCGACAATTCAAAGGGCGGTAATCTCAAAAGAGTTGCCGCCCTTTTTGTGTGTTTTTCTTAAAAATTCTACGTATTGTCTCACATAAAATGTTTGATCGAATTGGCGTAGTATTCCAGCAAAGTAATCTCCGTTTGATTCTCGCGATAAAGCCCATCGCGCTCCTTGACCAAATGGCGAAGAGTGAGCATGCGAAGGCCAGCGCTCACCGCATAGTCTCTATTTTCACGCGGGATATATATATGGGCATGGCGCTTTTCTAGCTGTGTAATCAGATCGAACACTTGCGACTTAACTTCCAACTCGCTCATCCATTCACCCTTAGAGCCTAGAAACACCGTAGCAACAAGCGAGACAGGCAATACAGGTACAGTAGCTGCAATAGAGGCCATAAGGTCAGCGCCCAATTGTTTAATCGGTTCACGTTGGTCCTTATCATCAAGTCCTTGGAAATTCACATCGTTTTGCCCCGACCACTGCTTTAACGAAACTGGCGTACCAAAACTAACGCAGGCATAGCCATAGCGATATAACTTACCCTTAAACCATAGCTTCATATTGCGCGCAAAGTATCCAAACACCCCACTAAGGCTGGTTCTAAAACTGCGCCCAGTAATTTGCTTCTCACTGCGCGATGTTAAAACACGGTCTTCGATAACCCGATCATAGTTGACACCAACAGGCACAAACACAATATCGCGATTATTTTCCGCCGAAAAGTCTGACACCATATAAGATATAAGCCCAAGTTTTGGCTCACGCAGCGCGCCATCGCGTGACAAACCACCTTCGGGAAACACCGCTTGCGTCACCCCTTGGCGCGTCGCCATACGTACATAACGCGACAAAACTTTTCGATATAATAAATTACCCGAATCGCGGCGAATGAAATACGCCCCCATAGCTTTAAGCAATGATTGCAACAACCAAATTCGCGCCCACTCCCCCACCGCATAAGAAAGCGATGCAGAAGAAGAGGCCATATAGGTCACCAAAACGTAATCCATGTTCGATCGATGGTTCATGACAAAAACCACGGTCGCGTCCTTATCAACATTTTTCAGCGCTTCATCATCGCTATAGCCAAGGCGCACACGATACATCAATTCAGACAACCAGCGCGACAAACGAGTGCCAATTTTGAAATAAGTATAGGCCGAAAAATGCGGGACAATCTCTTTGGCATATCGTGCTGCTTGCGCCATCACCACTTGGCGAGGCTTGCCTGTTTTCGTTGCTTCATCTTCAACCGCCTGTACAATTTCCTTATCGTACATCAATTGATCGACAAGCGCTTGGCGACGAGTCAGTTTGAACGGTTGAATACGCATTTGTAAGCGCGTATTCAACTCTTCAATAGCCTTGTTAGCGCGCGAGCGAAAAAACCACCGTACACTAGGCATAAACACCCGATCAGTAATGCCAATCACAGCAAAAATTGCCAATAAAACAACAATCCATGTGGGCAAAACAATCATCGGCGCGCTTACCTATCGCGCAATTCACGATGCAAAATTTTCCCGACATTTGTTTTTGGTAACTCATCAATGAACTCAATGAATTTTGGCCGTTTGTACCCTGTCATGGTTTTTTTACAATGCGCCTTCACATCTTCTGCTGTCAGATTTTCATCTTTGCGAACCACAAACAACTTCACCACTTCACCAGAATAATCATCAGGCACACCAATAGCTGCTGCTTCCAAAATCCCTGGGTGTTGGGCAACAACTTCTTCAATTTCATTTGGATAAACATTAAAGCCCGAAACCAAAATCATATTCTTTTTACGGTCAACAATTTTAGTACGCCCAGCTTCATTCATAAAGCCCATGTCGCCAGATTTAAAGAAACCATCGGCAGTCATGACTTCAGCCGTTGCATCTGGGCGCTGCCAATATCCCATCATCACTTGCGGGCCACGAATACATATCTCACCCACTTCACCAAGCGGCATATCATTGCCATCATCATCGCGAATAGCAATATCTGTTGAAGGTAATGGCAAGCCAATGGTGCCACTAAACTCTGTTGCATCAAAACGGTTTGCCGTTGCAACAGGTGATGTCTCTGACAAGCCATACCCTTCGGCAATAATACAACCCGTCAATTCTTTCCATTCATCGGCCACAGACTTTTGCACCGCCATGCCGCCACCAAGTGTCAGTAACAAAGGACTAAAATCTAACTTGGCAAAATCATCATTATTCATCAAAGCAATAAACAACGTGTTGAGGCCAGGAAACACATGAATATCAAATTTACCAAGCTCTTTGACAAAAGCTGGCACATCACGCGGGTTTGGAATGAGAACATTATGAGCACCCTGTTCAATGCCCATCAACGCATTTACCGTTAACGCAAAAATATGATACAGCGGCAACGCACAAACATAGTTTAGGTTTTCTGGCCTACCTTTTTCTCGGTACGCCACCTCAACCCATAAAGCATTTTGTTCGACGTTGGACAAAATATTGGCGTTACTCAATGCGGCTCCTTTTGAGACGCCAGTTGTGCCGCCCGTATATTGCAAAAAGGCTAAATCTTCAACAGCAACATCTACAGGCGTTAATCCACGTCGATCACCAGCAGCCAAAACATCTTTGAATGACACATGACCTGGAAGCGACCACGCAGGCACCATCTTCTTAATAGTGCGCACAACAAAATTGACGATGTGACCTTTAAGGCCCAGCATATCGCCCATACTCGCGACAACCACATGCTCAATATCACTATGATCGATCGATGCTTGCAACGTATGTGCAAAGTTTTCTAAAACGATGATGGCTTTTGCACCACTGTCTTCAAGCTGATGTTTAAGTTCGCGCGGTGTATAAAGTGGATTGACATTTACCACCACCATTCCAGCACGTAAAATGCCCGAGATCGCGACAGGATATTGCAACAAGTTCGGCATCATCACCGCAACGCGATCACCTTGTTTTAAACCTTTTGATTGCAGCCAAGCCGCAAAATCGCCTGAATAATCGTCTAATTCAGAATAGGTCATCGTTTTGCCCATACAGGTAAAAGCGGGCTTTGGGCCATACTTTTTACAAGATGATGCTAATAAATCACCAACAGATGAAAATTTTAATGGTTCAATTTCTGCCGCCACTCCATCTGGATATGATTTAAGCCACGGTCGGTCCATTTTCGCTACTTGAGTGGTTGATTTACCTGCCACAATGTTCTCCCTTTTTTTATACTTTAGTTTAAAGGAAAGTTACAATGGTTTGCAAGGATACAATTTCAGGTAGCAGTTACCAATTAGAAATTTTTAACTTCGAACGGTTTTCTAACAACAACATCCTTCACAAACCCTGCACATTTGCAAGCTAGAATCGTTCTGATTTACATTGAACCAGAACGATCTACTTAAAGTATTGATAGTCTTGCGTTCCATGCAGTGCTTGTGATTCACAACAAAACATGAACCGCCCTAGGCAGCATTAGTCAACAACACTCGGCGTGCTGTTTTCTCGGCCATAATCGGTTTCGAAAATAAATAACCTTGACCAAATTCACACCCCATATCAGCAAGCAAACCAACTTGTTCCAAGTCTTCAATACCTTCAACAACACAAGAAATATCCAGCTGATTACACAGTTGTATAATCGCTTGGACAATATTGCGAATTTTATCGTCCGTACAAATTTGGTCAGTAAAGCTCTTATCAATTTTCACTTTATCTAATGGTAAATCTCTGATCTGACCAAGGCTGGAATAACCACTACCAAAGTCATCAAGCGCAATACCAACGCCAGCTTCTTTAAGCTTCAGCATCTTTTGTTTAGCCAATTCCAAGTCCTGCATAATTGCAGTTTCAGTCAGTTCAATATCAATCCTACTCGCAGGGACACCCGACTGGACCAAAATTTCCAACATTTTATCAACGCTATTTTGCCGGGTCAAAACCTTGGCAGATAAATTAAAAAACAACTTCGTTTCTGGTGACCATGTTTTGGCAACTTCCAATGACCGCTTGAACATATTCAAAGTCAACTCTTCAATCAATTGAGATTCTTCCGCGATTTGAATAAATTCATCAGGCCCAACATGGCCTAGCGATTTATCATGCCATCTAGCCAAGGATTCAAATCCAGCAATTGAGCCATCACTAATCCTTACAATTGGTTGAAACCATGGCTCAATCAAATCATTTTCAACAGCACGTTTTAAAGCATACTCCACTCGAGATCTGCGCAAACGGTCCAACTCCATACTAAGGCTAAACACGCCAATTGTATTTGAGTTCACCTTGGCAGATTTACGCCGTGCCATGTCCGCCCGCGCAATAAGTCTATCGGGGTCACTGTCGCTGTAAGGATAAAGTGCAACACCGCACGAAAAAGACAAAACCACTTTTCCACCTTCCACATCAAACTCAGGGCTTAATGACTGGCACAAAACACTACCCAAATGACTAGCATCTTCAGCATTTTCAATTTCCGGTGCTAGAAAGACGAACTCATCACCGCCTAAACGAGCAATAACACCAGTGCCCTTATAATACTTTTCATTTAGGTCACTCAATCGACTAGCCACTTGTCGCAATAGCCCATCACCTGCATCGCGACCATAAACTTCGTCAATGGATTTAAACCCTGCAATATCTAGAACGCCTACAGCAAACCCCTTAGCGCCAATATCCGTTTTTTCTTGAAAGCCAATAAGGGAGCGAACAAAATTTCGCCTATTGGGTAAATCAGTTAGCGCGTCATAAAAAGCCAATCTTTCCACAGAGTTTGCCGTACGTTGACTGGCAATCTTTTCCTTCACAAGCTGGCAACGCGAACGCACTAGCGCTGAAAAATTTATATAATTTTGAGCAATCAGAAATTGGCTAAAAAACATAATACCAAAGAAAACGGCCCCGAGCGTGACTAAACGATTGTCATTTGACAGTACAAATACCGAAGCCATCGGCACAATCGTGCCCAACAGTAAACCCCAAGCTGCAACTGGCACGACATACAAGCTGAACGACCCAGCAATCGAAAGCGCAACAATTGAAATGCCAATAAACACCTGATTGAGATCACCTGTGGTAAAAACCAAATAGGCATAAACGCTAGAAAAAAACAATCCAAACAAAGGCGCGGCAATATAAACAGCTATAATGTCTCTAAATTTTTGAGCCTGTGTATATGTTTTAAATGCTTCTCGTCTTGCCCACCAATAATAGGCTCGTGAAACAGTAAAAACACTAAACGCCAAGAAAAGAACCAACACAAATGTGGGCAAACCATCCTCAAGAACATTAACCCAACCAACAATTTGTAGGGTCAGCACCATCAAATAAAGCCATGGTAAAAAACCTGCTAAAAAACGGTGCTGTTCATCAACCAACAACCCTCTTTTAGAGATTTCCCGCCAAAATTTGCGCGAAAATATACTAAGTGAAAAAATCATAACTCTGCCCCATTACTTCTTCTTTCATCTTAATACACAAGAGAAGTAAAGGAGGCGTTAGCACAACCTAAAGTATTCGATCAAATGGTCAAAACTTATCAACTACTCAGCTTACTCACTCAAAATTTAGGCCTTTGGTTTCCAATAGCGCAGCATCAAAGAACTCGACACAACACTAACCGAACTAGCGGCCATCGCAGCGCCAGCAATAGCAGGGTTAAGCAAACCCAAAACGGCCAAAGGAATACCAATCAAATTATAAATAAAGGCCCAAAATAAGTTCTGCCACAGCTTAGACCAAGTGCGTTTAGAAACTTCAAGTGCAGCACTTACCATTTTTGGGTTAGAACGCATCAAGGTGATACCTGCTGTTTCCATTGCCACATCAGACCCAGACCCCATGGCAATGCCCACATCGGCCAATGCCAAAGCTGGCGCATCGTTCACCCCGTCTCCAACCATAGCAACAACTTTACCCTTGCTTTGAAGTTGTCCAATAAAATTGGCTTTATCGTCAGGCCGCACCTCTGCAATAACCTCATCAATACCCGCAGCTTTTGCGATCCAATCTGCTGTTGCTTGCGCATCACCGGTCAACATAACCGTAGATACACCCTGAGATTTCAACTGAGAAATTGCCTCAACAGTTTCTGGACGCAAAGGATCCCCAATAGCAAAGACACCTGCCAAATTCCCATCAACGGCAACAAAAACAGCTGTCTTTCCTTCGCTTTGTCGTCCTTTAAGTTCGTTCAGCGCGGCCTCAGATAAAGCAACGTTCAACTTAATCATTAAAGCTTGGTTGCCAATTACAACATGCTTTCCATCAACATCACCACTGACTCCAAACCCTGTGTGGCTTTCAAAACCTGTCACTTTCTCAAGTTTTGCACCGTCGGCCCGCGCAATAACAGCTTTAGCCAATGGGTGTTCACTACCCGCTTGTACGCCCGCCGCCAAGACAACAAGTTGCTCTTGACTTAATGAACCTTCCACAACCCAAACATCACTGACCGCAGGTTGGCCTTTTGTCAGCGTACCTGTTTTATCAAAAACAACCGTATCAATTCGGTGCGCTTGTTCCAGTGCCTCAACATCTTTAAACAAAATACCCGCTTTGGCCGCTGCCCCTGTGCCCGCCACAATCGCCGTTGGCGTGGCAAGGCCAAGCGCGCACGGACATGCAATCACCAGAACTGAAACCGCTGCAATGAACGCGGCTTCAAACGTGCCGCCAACCATCAACCAACCTGCAAAAGTGAAAATCGCGATCACCACAATTGTCGGCACAAATATCTCACTAACTTTATCTACTAAACGCTGAACAGGAGCCTTGCCGCTTTGGGCATTTTCAACCAATGAGATAATTTTTGATAATGTAGCATCTTGGCCAACCCGCATAGCTTTGACATGCATAAGCCCTGTGCCATTCATCGCCCCGCCAATCACTTCATCACCAACAGATTTCTCAACGGGTAAGCTCTCTCCCGTCACCAATGACTCATCAGACTGAGATGCCCCTTCAACCAAAATACCATCAACCGGAATACGCTCTCCCGGCCGCACCACAACAATATCATCGGTTTGTACATCTTCAATCGCGACCGAGACTTCTTTGCCGCCACGTACAACATTTGCCGTTTCAGGTCGCAAGGCCATTAACTCCCAAATTGCCGCTGTCGTGCCACGCTTGGCTCGCGCTTCAAGAATTTTACCTAACAGAACAAGCGTAATAATCACCGCCGCAGCTTCAAAATAAAGGTGCCCAACTTCAGCGCCACTCACATACGCAGATATAAGGTTATACAACGAAAAGAAATATGCCGCGCTGGTGCCCATTGCTACCAGCACATCCATGTTACCTGCTTTTGCTTTAAGGGAGTTCCATGCCCCTTTATAAAACCGGCCAGCAACCCAAAACTGCACGGGTGTTGCTAAAATCAACTCCGCCCATCCAGGCATTTTAATCCCTGAACCAAGCGCCATGCTAATCATTTGTACAACCAAAGGCAAAGTCAAAGCCGTAGAAATCGCCAACATTCGCCATTCGGCTTTGGCCGCCTCTTCATTTTCTGCCCGTTTCTTTTCTTCTTGTTGTTTGCGTTGTGCTGCCGCTGTAATACGCAAACTTGCGCCATACCCTTGATCTTCAATCACCGCAATCAATTGGCTGGCATCACCCCCCATCCAATCAATATCAGCGCGATCAGTTGCTGCATTCACTCGCGCATCAACAACGCCAGGTAGTTGTTTCAAGACCTTCTCAACCCGGCCAGAGCACGCCGAACACGTCATCCCCGTCACATCTAAACCAACGGTTTCAACCGGCACATCAAATCCCGTATCTTCAATAACCTGCGCAAGGCCAGAAGTATTTACAACGCTAGGATTAAAAACAATTTCAGCCCGTTCCAATGCAAGATTGACAGTTGCAGAAACCACACCATCAGCTCGGCCTAAGGTTTTTTCAACCCGCCCCGAACAAGCCGAACAGGTCATGCCCCTAATTGGCAAATTAACAGACAAAGACCCATCATCAATATGGTTCACTTCAGAATTAACAG
>JAMOMM010000274.1 GCA_027067085.1 Hyphomicrobiales bacterium | reverse complement strand
AGAGCAAATGGGGAACGAGAATTTTCACGAAACATTCCGTGCCCAACTTGTCTTACCCGAACAGCGACATTTTTTCGACCTTTGGGTTAAAAAAGCCGATGGCCGCCCAATGCCAGATCGTAGCGATATTTCACCGGCAGATTTTCCACGACACTTGCCCTACGTCAGTATTATTGAGATTAAAACTGAACCGCTAAATTTCCAATATCGTTTGGCAGGGACGTTGCTGCGAGAAGTTTTTAACCGTGAAGTAACCAAAACTCAGTTATCTGATTTTGATGAAAACCAAAACCGTGATTACTGGTTATCGGCATGCGAAAGAATTGCCCATACAGGTCGCCCTGCTCAAGGAATTTTACGTGGGCCTGAACAATCACGCGATCATTTGGTGCAGTTTTGGATGCGCTTGCCTTTGGCCATTGGTGGAGTTGGCCCAAAAATGATTTTAGGTTTGGATAAGTGTATTCCAATTTCGGCTGCAAGCGATGCTGAAAACCTTTGGGATGGAACGTTGCAATCGCGCGCTTGAGCGCAGCTTCTTTTATCAAATCACAGTTTTTCATATTTGTAAGTTTTATGAAGTGTACGGATCTCTTGACTCTTGGTTGATGACGATTTAGAACAAAACAAGAACAAAAATACAATTAGTGAGGAATGAGTATGTTGAGTCCAAGGGCGTTGAATAGAGAAGCAAGCATTGTCATTCGAAAGATGATTAAACAAAAAGCGTGGTTAGAAAAAAGACAGAGCAATAAAAGATCAGCTTACGGGCTTCGCGCCCAATCGTTAAAGCCCCAATCGTTAAAGCAATGGGCGTTTATGAGTCCGCGGACAAAACCCGATGCCAAGTTACACATCATTGAAACCGAAATTGTTGATGCGATGAGGCAAAAGGGGTGGCTGATCCAAGACCCCACAGGGGCATTGGTTATCTCATCTGCGGTCAATCCAAATGAGAACGAAAAATCCCCAAACCCACCAAATTTCGTACAGCAACACCAACTTCAAGTGCCCATTGTCATTAAAGATGAAGAGCAAAGAACAATTTTCACCACGATCAATGACGCTGAATGCCCGCTTGGTTGGATGCGCGCTCGCAAAGATAAATCTGGAAAGCCACTTTTAGATGATTTTCAGTTTGAAGCAGGTGAGCGCATTCGGATGGATTTCACCATTGCGCAACTCAGTCCTCGAATTACTGCAAATTGGGATTTTTCAGGTGGAACGTCTCCGCGTGGCGGTGGCCAAAGCAGTAACAACTTAGAAATGAGCGAAAAAGTTGTTGCTGCAAAACAGCGACTGTTTAGGGCACTGGATGTTTTAGGTCCAGAAATGTCATCTATAGTCTTGGAAATATGTTGTGTTATGAATGGCTTAGAAGCTGCCGAGCGCGCCTTAGGTTGGCCACGACGTTCGGGCAAGTTGGTGCTGCAAATCGCATTAACAAAATTGAGCCAGCATTACGGGATTGCCATAGTAGATAGCAAGTCGGTTCGCAAGAAGGCTATTCGTCATTGGGGACAGAACGGCTATCAACCCAAAGTGCCAGCAGCCCAAAATACCAGCGGTTAATTAATGGGTCCCGAGTCGAGCTTGTCGATTAAAAAGTTAAACTCAGTTTTAAATCGCCGCTTGCGCATCGCTTTGTAAACGCGCGATCATGGAAGTTAAACCATTTGAGCGTTGGGGGGTGAGGTGTTCATTTAAGCCAAGCTCTCCAATTGCGGCAATGGCATCAATTTTAGCAACATATTCAACAGGCTGGTCGTTGAGCATAATCCGCAATATGGCCACAAGACCGCGCACAATAAGCGCATCGCTGTCGCCGAGGAATTGTAAAGTCTTTTCGCCCGCATCGTTTTGCCCAAAAGTTGTTTTCAACCACACTTGGCTGACGCAACCATGAATTTTGTTGGCTTCGGTTTGTTCTGCTTGGGCAAGGGCTGGCATATTCTTGCCCAATTCGATGACATATTTATAGCGTTCTTCCCAGTCGTCAATAAACTCGAAATCATCTTTGAGGGTTTCAAATGCTGTGTTTGTCTGGGTCATCACTTTATCCGCAAAATTTAATTTATCTCTCTGGAGCGTTTCATGCAGTGTTTGCGATTCAAGCAAAACATGAAATGCTCTAGGGAGATAACCAATCGCGCGGTTGCATGCAAGGTGGCAAAAAAACAAAAAAAAGCCGCAGAACGTCGAAAGGGCAGGGACGTTCCGCGGCAAGTAATCCCGGTGGGTGCCGGGGGGGATAAACTGGTTAGCCAGTGCCTGTTAAAACAGGACCGCGCCATTCAGGTATAAGATCTTCGATTTGCAGGGTATTGGTCGTATTTTTATTGGTTGTCTGGGCATTGGCCATTTGAACGCGCACGCTACCAGTCAAAATAAGGTCAGGCCTGAGCTGACTTACTTCAAAGGGGGCTCGTTTTGGCAAAACTTGTGATACTTGCTGAATGGAAATACGTCGAACACGGTTCTCTTGACCGTTCTGTTGCTGATTTCCTGGCAGCGAGATTTGCTGTTGTGGCATTGGCGGTAAGGTCGGAATTCTAATTTGATCCTGTTTCGTACCATTTGACCATTCATAGACACGTTGGAAATTATATTTTGCTTTGTTTTCCAATGATGTCCAAACTTGGCCTGCCGTATTGCACACAGCGGTTTGGCGAACACAAAAGTTCGATACATCGCTATATGTAGATGCCGCAGCAGCCAGAACTTCACCTGTTTCCAAGTTTATTCGTTGACCAGTGTTTGACACTATGAATTCGTTATCCGGCGGTGCCGGTAAGAAGAATGCGCCAATCACGGCGATCATTCCATATTTTATTATTTTCATAACATTGCCCTTTCGATGAAAATGACAATAGTATAAATATTTTTATTCTGAATAAAATTGAGATACTCAAATTTATACAAATAATAATAAAATTTAAATTGTGTTTTATTCAAACAATAATAAAATGCGCAGAAAATTTGATTCAATTTTTATTGAAACAAATATGCGCAAAAGCCAATAAACACTTGGCTTGGAAAGGCGTTGTTAATCTCAAAGGTTCAAATTGGTTATATGATTGATGAAGAAGATAATGCCAGATTTGGCTTCAAAACATACTTTACGAGTGGCATGGTTTTTATGGCCTGTGCAGTCGTGTCTTATAATATGTTGTTCTCACAAGATACCATGCCCAATCGCGCTGGCTCTACAGCCGTACGCGTTGAGGTCAAGGATATGGATGTAGAGCCGCCTCTTGATACTGGCATCTCCTCTATCGGCAAGTTGGTCGATCAAACGGCAAATGGCCGCCAGTATACTCTAAACGCGATGCTAACCAGTTCAATCCAAGGCGAACTTGGTAAGCTGGGTTATTATAAAGGCTCCATCGATGGGAAAAATGGCCCGCAAACACAATCTGCGATTGTTCGTTATCAACGACAAGTAGATATTCAGCCAAATGGCAAAGTTA
This sequence comes from Hyphomicrobiales bacterium, assembly GCA_027067085.1. Taxonomy (GTDB): domain Bacteria; phylum Pseudomonadota; class Alphaproteobacteria; order Rhizobiales; family Aestuariivirgaceae; genus JALWJW01. The sequence goes on along the minus strand of JAMOMM010000274.1, from coordinate 7,411 downwards.
GCCAATCTTTGCTGGATCATATTCGTTTAACCCGTAAAATCTCTGAAAGTGCAGGGATTACGGGCAGTGTTCAACCTGCTGAACGCCCCCAAACCCGCATTCAAGCACAACAAGCTCCAGCCCACCAACCTGTCCGTGCGAGCATTCAAGTGCAAATGATCCAAGAAAAATTGGCACTTTTCGGGTATAATCCGGGAAAATTAGACGGCATGATGGGAAGTGCAACAACCAATGCTATCAAACAGTTTGAGCGTGATCGCTCGATGAAAGTAACAGGTAAAATCACCACGTTGCTTAAATCTGAGCTCGGCTTGTAACTGAAATCCTGATTGGCGAAGGTTTAACCAATGGTCAAAACTGAAATTTGGGTGAAAGCCCACCTTGCTTTATGCTTTTCTAAAGGGCTAACCGCCGTCATTGCCAACAAGGGTGCACCAGAAGCAGGCGCTGTTTATGTGCAAATCACAATGTCAAACCATGAAGTCAAGGTCTTAGCGCCAGCCCCTGGGCCCGCATTTGATGAGCTTGGCAACCGCACTTGGTCTTTGCCGTTAGGCAAAGAGCCAGTGACCCCACAACAAGCCCAAGAGTATTTCAACCGCCAGCGTTCGTTTGATCGCGACATTTGGATTCTTGATATAGATGACCGCGCGGGTACTGGACTGCTCGTGCTGCCTGAATAAAGCATCTGAATAAAACGCTTGAAATAACGCGCGCACTCAACCAGTCAAATGTTTTCACGTTAAGGCCTTGGAAAGAACTCAAAACCGTCAGATAGGTTTTGTGTATGGTTATGTTAGTTAAATATTAACCATCATGGTCGTTTAATCGTAAGTGATGTAGTATTTGTAAGGGCCAAGGCCATGAGCAAGATAATTAAATTTCCAACTAAGCGGGCAGATGAAGCTGATTACGTCCACCCAATCAGCCAAAAAACGACGCCAACGCGAGAATGTAACGTCATCATTTTTCCTGGCGTTCGAATCGAACGTCACAAGCGCACACTTTCTCAGCACGCAACTGCTTTACACGCCTTGCGAAAACAAGCTGGAAAAACAAAAGACACTTGAGTGCCAAAAATGGATTCTATGAATCCTAAGATCAAGCGCGCAAACCGACCGACATCAGGTGTTACTGTGTTTGGGTTTTGCACGTAAACCGAGCTGCGGCTTTTTCAGTATTGTGAACGGATAGCGGATTGATTGCCCGCAAGCGCAATACCACCCAACCTTTATTGACTGGCGAATTGATAATTGCTTGCTCTAATTTTAGAGCCGTTTCACGCTCACTTGTTTCATCGGCAGGTTTTTCTCTGATAGGGCGCAGTAAAATACTCAAATTAGAAAACTTGGCTTGCCGATCATTGATTGTATAAAAGCTTTGACCTGTATTTGTATAAATGCTCAACGACCAATAATCGCTAACAGAAGAGATAGAGATTTTAAGTTGGCCTTGTCCAACATCATAAGGACAAACGGCCAAAACCAAATTTGGATCCTCACTTGGAAACAGCGCTTTGCTTTGCTCTGAACTTAAAACAACAAAGCTTGATTTGGGGTTTTGCCCAAACGCGCTTTCAAAGGTTTTCTGCACTTGATAGCGCGGCGCAAACAATGTGTAAGCTAAATGACCAATTAGCGCGAAAATCATCATTGTCATGAACCAAAAGAACTTCCCACTCATTGGCAATCCTTACGGATTATCATCGGCAATCCTTTAAAGTTAAACTGGTTGGTAATTGATTGGGCAGGGTTGTAGTGGCGCAACACCAATACAAGATCATCACCTTTTGTTGGTGTAATCCAGTTTCCTGTTTGGGGTTGCTGGGAAAGTTTGACAACAAAACTACCATCGGGTTTGGCTAATATGTTATGTGAACCAATACCAGCGGGTTGAATGTTTTGTGTTGAAGCTGAACCATCGCTTGAATACGTATATAAACTCCACCATCTCGTTTTTTGGGCGGGGCCAGAAATTTCATACGTGCAATCACTATCAAGTGTTTTGCCGTTGCTATCATTTCTTGCTTCGAGTTCATTGACCTCAAATTGACTGATCGGCAAACGGTTCGCTGTTAGAAAGTGCGCCCGAACATAGGGGTTAGATGACCGTGTACCAGCGGTTGGCCAACTTACCCATGGTCCTTGGGTCTTGTTAAAGAGACCTTCATAGCCACCAATGATTTTTTGTGCGCTAATCAGCCCAATCGCAATGCCACCAATGCTGGCAATGGCAAATTTTACCAACCCGTTCACAATATAGTCCTCAAATTATGCACTTAACGTGTCTCCATCATACGGCGCATACGTTTTGCATTTCGAGCAGCACGCTTGCGTCTTTTCGAAACACGGGTAGATTGAGGGGTAAACGTTGTTCTTGAACGCACACGAGTTCTAGTCCTAGGGTTTTTATCAAACAGACTAAACATGTTTTGCAACACAGAAACAACAGGGCCTGAGCGTTGGCGTTTTTGCTGTGGTTGGAAAATCACAACATCACCAGTCCCATCGCCGGTATTGGATGGTCTGAATGCAGTTGGGCCACCCGTTGGAATTTGTGGAATTTCCGTAACCCCGCGATTCTTTGCTGCATATTTGGCATAGTTACCATTCAATGGCACACCGGGCAGGCCCTGTGCGACCGTCGTTTTATGAGCTTCAAGCATGACACGTTTCCATGTCATTGCGGGTAAAGAACCACCCGTTACCCTGTTCATTTCAGAGTAATTGTCATTGCCAAACCAAACACCTGTTACATAGTGAGCGGTATAGCCAACAAACCACGCATCACGATAGCTTTGGGTTGTGCCTGTTTTACCAGCTTGCGGTGTAAAGCCCAACAAAGACCGTTTGCCCGTACCCGCTTCAACCACCCGATTGAGCATAAAGTTTAGATCAGCAATTTTTTCTGCGGCGAAAACTTGTTTTAGCGGCGGGGCATTTTTTTCGTGAGAATATAAAAGGTCGCCATTGGGGCGTCTAATTTCGAGCACACCATAAGGTTTCACCTGTTTGCCGCCATTGGCAAAGGTTGCATATCCCGTTGTTATATCCATTACGGTCACTTCATTGGTACCAAGTGGCAATGAAGGAACGGCTTTAATTTCAGATTGAACGCCCGCCATCTTTGTGGTTTCGATAATGGCTTTACGACCGATAGCAAGCATAAGGTGGATAGGCACGGTGTTATATGATCGCGCTAAAGCGTTGACCAGAGTGGTGCGGCCACGAAAACGATGTGAATAGTTTCTTGGCGTCCAAGACCCGATGGTCACTGGCTTGTCATAAACAATGGTGCTGGGTGTGTAACCAGCGCGCAAAGCAGCAAGATACACAAACGGTTTGAAAGAAGAACCTGGCTGGCGCAAAGCATCGGTGGCGCGATTGAATTGGCTTTTTTCATAATCTCGACCGCCCACAATAACTTTTACGGCCCCAGTTGGGGTCATGGTCACAAGCGCTGCTTGGCCAACTCGGCGGGCTACCTTGTTTTCATCCAGTACCGCATTTAAAGATTTTTGCGCTGATTTTTGCAGGTCAATATCGACAGTGGTTTTAACTTCAAGAACAAAATCACCATCAAGGTTTTGTTTTTCGATCAAAGCCAACGTTTCATTATAAGCCCAGTCTAAGAAATAATCGGGGCTGTAATAGTCAGATTGGTCCACAACTTTGGGTGGGTTGCGTTTAGCTTCAAACAGCTCACCTTGTGAAATATACCCAACATCTAGCATCCGATAAAGCACCACATTGGATCGAGCTAACGATGCTTCACGATGAATATGAGGGGCATATTTTGACGGTGCCTTAAACAGGCCAGCCAACATGGCTGCTTCTTGCAAGTTCACATCACGAATGGATTTGCCAAAGTAAAATTGAGCCGAAGCCTCAACACCATAATTGCCACCGCCCATATAGGCACGATCAAGATAGAGTTTAAGAATTTCATTCTTAGTCAAATGGGTTTCAATCCACAGTGCTAAAAATGCCTCATGGACTTTACGGCGCAGTGAGCGCTCGGGGCTTAGGAAAAGATTTTTGGCCAATTGTTGGGTAATGGTTGAGCCGCCTTGCACCACACCTTGGGCTTTCGCATTGGCAATCATGGCGCGCATTGTACCTTGAAAATCGACACCAAAATGCTGATAAAATCGCGAGTCTTCGGTCGCAAGAGCGGCCTTGATTACATATTGTGGAATTTCTTCAAGCGGGATCGCATCATCTTGGCGCACACCGCGTCGGCCAATAATTTCACCATTTACATCGGTAAAGGTAATAGCAAACTCGCGCCGTTGGTTCCAGATGTCGCCTTCGCCACTAAATGGCGGCAAGGCAAAAACCAAAAGGCCAAACATGAAAACCATACCGAACGTGGCAAAATCATCGATCAAATCAACAAATAGCCGTTTCAAACCGCTTAACCTGAAACGTACCAGCCAAGAGGAATACCAGCCCCAACCACGGCGGATACCGTCAAACAGTTCAAAGACCCCTGAACTCACAAAGGAATCCAGCGTCATGAAAAACCTGTAGACTTTATTTATTTGGTTTTTGTTTGACACGCAGTTGATTGTCTCTTGTTAAATTATGTAGGTATACAGATTTTATATGGTGCAATTATAAATCATGTTCAACATGGCGTGAATATGGCTAAAAAGGCACTGCCCATCCCTGATTTGCAAATTGCTACTTAAACTTTGAAGTTATCTTTGCGCCGTTTTATCACTTAAAAGTTGACTAATCTACAACCGCCTAATGATTTGTAGCAAAAGTTTGGTGATTAGCCCCAATAAATGGTTTAGTGATGAGTTTCGTTCTCACCTTTACAAGTCATAAAAGCGGCAACAAAATGAAACCCGACGAGAAGTTTTGGCAAACAAAGACCCTAGAAGAGCTGACATCTATCGAGTGGGAAAAGTTATGTGATGGCTGCGGGCGTTGTTGTCTTGTCAAACTAGAAGATGAAGACACTGGCGCAATTTATGACACCTCGGTTGCTTGTCATTTGTTCGATAGTGCCACTTGCCGCTGCAAAGACTATGACAATAGGTTCAAAAAAGTACCCGATTGCTTGGACTTAGACCCCGAACATGTTCGCAAATTAACATGGTTGCCAGACACCTGCGCTTACAAATTGCGCATGGAAGGTAAGCCATTGCCCGATTGGCACCCACTTGTTTCAGGCTCAAGCCAAAGCGTGCATGAGGCAGGCATTTCAATTAAACTGGCAACAATTAGCGAAGCCGATGTCGACCCTGAAACTCTTGGCGACTATCTGTGCGATTGGCCAGATGAGGCAAAACAATCTGATTGATGCGTAATGAACGCCTCATTCTCTAAGGAATACAAACCTAAATAGGAAAATAATCCTTGACATCGACATGATGTTCATGTATTGTTCTTTCATACTCCAGAAATAGACAACAGATTGAGGCGGCAAAAACCGCGGGCGTTTGGTTGGTTGTAAGGCTTAACGGCTTAAACCTAATGGCCACCCGTTTGGTGTGTGTGGTGATTGATTGAACTTACTTGGCTCGATTAACTTACAGCATGCATAGACGACCAACAAAGCTTTGTTCGTTTCAGCGAGTTCCACTCATATTTGAAAGAAATAAATTGCTGAAAAATTTGGCAGAGCTTAATGCGGTCCAAATTCGTAAACTGCATAGCTTGTACGAAGACGAAACTATCCCGCTGGTGAAAGTTTGCCAGCGGTTTGAGTTGTCAAACTATATGCTTACAAAATTGGTTAAACAACAAGGTTGGAAAAAACGGCCAGTTAAAGCGAGCAAAAAGAAATCGCTTATCAAGCGAATGCAAACCATCGCGAGCCAACATATCAGCGCGCTTGAAAAGTCATTACAAGCCCAAGGCGATCAAAACACATCGGGTGATCGCGATAGAGACGCGCGTACATTACGCACTTTGTTAAAAATAGTTGAAGACCTAAACAACCTTACGGACAATTCGACCACATCATTGAACAGAGACGAGGAGGTCGCTTTTAATGCCCAACAGCGCATTGACCTTGCAAAACGCCTTGAAGCATTGCGCGGTTCCAATAGCCAAGATTCTAAATGATTTAAGTCCCAGCGAAGTTGCAAAAATACTAGCCGATTGGCCCCTTTGGGCCCGTCCTGACCAGTTGCCAAATGAGGTGTGTGATACCAATGCCAGTTGGAAAACTTGGCTTATGCTTGGTGGCAGGGGAGCGGGAAAAACCCGCGCTGGTTCAGAATGGATTCGTTATAACGCTTTGGGGCTTGAGCCTGTTGCAACTTTGCCTGCAAAACGAATTGCATTGATTGGCCCAACACTAGGAGAAGTGCGCTCGGTCATGGTTGAAGGGGTTTCTGGCTTACTTGGGGTGCACCCAAAAAGTCAGATGCCAAAATTTATATCATCGCAAAACAAATTGGTTTGGCCCAATGGCTCTATTGCTCAACTGTTTTCTGCTGAAGAACCAGACAGTTTGCGCGGACCGCAATTTGATCTGGCCTGGTGTGATGAGCTAGCCAAATGGCGATACTTAAATGAAACGTGGGACATGCTTCAATTTGGTTTGCGGATGGGTGAAAACCCGCGTGTTTTGGTGACAACAACACCGCGACCCGTTGCGTTGTTAAAACAATTGTTAGAGGACAAACAAAATCTAGTTTCACGTGCCAGCACCTATGACAACAAAGCGTTTTTAGCCGCATCATTTTTAAAAGAAATTGATCGGCAATATGCAGGTACGAGGCTGGGCCGCCAAGAAATCAATGGCGAGTTGATAACCGATAACCCAGAGGCGTTGTTCTCGCGTGATGTTATCGAAAAGTTACGGGTGAAAAAGCCTCCAGTATTGGAGCGAATTGTGGTTGCCGTTGATCCGCCGATCACCAGTAAAAAGGCATCTAATGCGTGTGGCATCGTTTGTGCCGGGCTGGCAAAAGATGGGCGTGCATATGTTCTTGATGATGCAACCGTCCAAAAAGCCAAACCGCTAGCGTGGGCAAAAAAAGCCATCGCTCTTTACGAGGTGCGTGAGGCTGATGTGTTGGTGGTTGAGGTTAATCAAGGTGGGGAAATGGTCTCGACAATTTTAAACGAAGTTGATGCCAGCGTGCCTGTAAAATCTGTCCACGCCACACGCGGCAAGCACCTGCGCGCAGAACCCGTTGCAGCGTTATATGAACAAGGACGTGTTTGCCATGTTGGTGCGTTTCCAGCACTTGAAGATGAAATGTGTGCTTTCGAACAAACAACAAAGCATGGCCGCAAGAGTCCTGATCGTGTTGATGCGTTGGTATGGGCTTTAACAGAATTGTTATTGAAACCGCGCAATTCAAAGCCACGCATCAGCTTTTTGTGACCAACAAAGTTATTAAAAAAGGAAACGTACTGTGAGTTGGATAAACCACTTAACATCG
>JAMOMM010000273.1 GCA_027067085.1 Hyphomicrobiales bacterium | reverse complement strand
TGAATGTTGATTTGGTCGCCAACGGCTTTACGCACAGCATCAATTGCTTGACGATAACGTTGAACATCTAAGGCATGGTCACCATTTTCATCTCTAACATGTAAGTGAATTGCACTCGCGCCTGCCTTGGCGCACGCCAATGCCTCAATCGATAATTCTTCGGGAGACAAAGGAATTTTAGGGTGATCTGACTTTTGTAACCTTGCCCCATTTGGCGCCACCATAATCATCGTTCGATGAATGTTTGTCTTATCAGTCATAAAAATTCCACCACGTAATCTCGCCACTTTTTAAGAAGATACAAAAGCAAACGATGATTGGAGAAAGTTTTCAATGTTTAAAACACATGTTTTGCCTTTAGTAGCAGGATTTTTGCTAATATTTTCTCCAACGGCACGCGCTGATGAGTTTTCTAAAACTTTGGTGGACGCAGCCCTTAAAAGAATAAACCAAACCGTCCTCTATGATCCAGCTTATGTAAAACTCTCTTACCCCATGGGCGATGTTGCAAACGATCGTGGTGTTTGCACAGATGTTGTCATCCGCGCCTTTCGCGGCGCTGGCGTTGATTTACAACAACGCGTGCATAAAGACATGAGAGCCAACTTCTCAAAATACCCAAAACGCTGGGGCGCAAAAACCACCGATAAAAACATCGATCACCGCCGCGTGCCAAACCTGCGCGTATTTTTCAAACGCCATGGCCAAAGTCTAAAAGTCACCAACAACCCAATGGATTACAAGGCGGGTGATTTAGTGACGTGGGATTTAAAAGGTAAAAAATGTTGCGGTTTTGCCCGCCTCGCCCACATTGGCGTTGTCACCCACAAACGCAGCGTCGATGGTAAACGCCCGCTTATTGTCCACAATATCGGCAGCGGCACACAGCTCCAAGATATATTATTCACTTATACCATTACAGGCCATTATCGCTATAAAGGTGAATAATACTTCAACTTGCTTTTCAATTCCAAGCACGGCACATTAGTTTCATGTGAAATAATTACGCTGGAACCCACTGCCATGATGAGCCAAGAAAAAAATGACGAAATAACCCTCATTGGATCAGATCAACCAGCAGGAAAATTACTACGCCAATATTGGATGCCCGCCGCTCTTAGTGATGAGTTAGAAGGCGAGCGACCCGTTGTACCCGTTCGGCTATTAGGTGAAGACCTCACTCTCTTTCGTAATGGAAACGGCACCCTAGGTCTAATTGCCCGCCAATGCCCCCATCGTGGCGCTGATATGTGTTTTGGCAGGCTTGAAGATGGCGGCCTGCGCTGCCCGTTTCATGGTTGGCACTTTGATACCGATGGCCAATGCCTTGAACAACCAGGTGAGCCAGAAGGCTCCACATCATACAAAAACATAAAAACCACCTCATATCCTGTTACTGAAAAAAACGGCATCATCTTTGCCTTTATGGGACAAGGTGAACCACCCGCGCTTCCAAATTTAGATTGCTTTGCAGCGCCAGATACGCACGTCTTTGCCTTTAAAGGCTTGTGGGAGTGTAATTGGCTACAAGCCTTAGAAGTGGGTATAGACCCCGCACACGCATCTTTCTTGCATCGGTTCTTACAAGATGAAGATGCAAAAGACAGCTACGGCAAACAATTTAGAGACAACGCCCCCGGCACCGAAATTCCCATCACTAAAGTCTTGCGAGACTTTCCAAGTCCCCAAATCAATGTTGAAGACACAGAATTTGGCATGCGCCTCACTTCCCTGCGCGATCTCAAAAATGGTTCGACCCATGTGCGCATCACCAATCAGGTTTTTCCATGCGCCATCACCATTCCTATGTCTGCTGAAATGAACATCACCCAATGGCACGTGCCAATTGATGACCACAATTGCTATTGGTACTCCATGTTCACCAGCTTTGGCGCACCCGTTGATAAACAAACCATGCGTGAACAGCGCTTAAAAGAACACACCCTGCCCGACTATGCGCCCATTAAAAACAAATCAAATTCTTACGGATACAGCGTAAAAGAGCAAAAGACCGAAACTTACACGGGGCTTGGTATGGACATCAACGTCCACGATCAATGGGCATGTGAATCCATGGGTTCCATCCAAGATCGCACCAAAGAGCACTTAGGCAAAACCGATATTGCGATCATTCATAACCGCCGAAAATTACGCAAAGCCATTGCCGATGTTGCACAAGGAAACCTGCAAGACATTCCCATGGGCGGGCCAGCAAGTGAGGTTGAGGCCATTACAGGACCAATCGCCCTTGATACTGTTGCCCCGAGTGATGACTGGCAGGATTCATG
>JAMOMM010000272.1 GCA_027067085.1 Hyphomicrobiales bacterium | reverse complement strand
TCTGAGAACTTTTGGTCCATGGTTTTTGCTGGCTCCGAACACCCAGCATAACCAACCACGCGCGCAGGAACACCCGCAACGGTTCGATTTTTAGGTACATCCATCAAAACCACAGAACCAGCAGCAACGCGCGAGCAACTCCCAATTTTGATATTACCAAGCACACTGGCACCAGCACCAATCAACACACCATTGCCAATTTTGGGATGGCGGTCACCATGGTCTTTGCCCGTACCGCCAAGCGTTACCGAGTGCAACATCGATACATCATCACCAACAACCGCCGTTTCACCAATCACAATCGAATGAGCATGATCTATCATAATACCTTTACCGATACGCGCGGCAGGGTGAATATCAATATTAAACAAAGCCGAACAACGGCTTTGTAAATGCAAGGCAAAATCTTTACGGCCCATATTCCAAAGCTGATGGGCAAGGCGGTAAATTTGCAATCCCATAAAACCCTTATGATACAAAAATGGATCGATATATCGATCACATGCAGGGTCACGTTCAAAAGTAGCGAGCACGTCAGCGCGGGCCGCCTCACCTATCGAAACATCTGCATCTTGCGCATCACCCAGCGCCTGTTCAACCAAATCATGGGAAATATCGGCATTGCCGATACGCCGTGCTAAACGGTGGCGCAGCGCATCATCAAACTTTTCATGGTTCAACACAGCGCCAAAAACAAACCCACCTAATGCTTGGTCTTGTTCTGCAATCTCTTCTGCTTCGGTGCGAATACGCGACCAAACAGGATCAACGAGCTTTAACTTAGGGGCTTTAGATGGGCTTTGTGCCATTTTTTATTCCAAACTGCCAAAATTTATCTGTCGAGACGTGTTATCGACACTATATCATATATTGAGTAAACATGGAGTATGCAGACACAAATTGAAGGTCTAAGCATAATTTTTATCTAACATTTCTGTGAAGATGCCAAATGATTGAATATTCGCCCATTAAAACCATCACCAGCTTTCAACAAAAATCTGTTGGGCATATCATCATCCAGCGCCGCGAAATCAAAAACGCGATCTCTCAAGAGATGTGGGAGGCGTTTCCTCAAATCATCGCAAAGCTAAATGAAATCCCCGAAATACGTTCCATTGTTATTTCAGGCCAAGGCGGTGAAAACTTTTCGGCGGGTGCAGACATTTCAGAATTTTCTGTAGTTCGCGCCGACATTAAAACCGCTCAACATTATGAAGACTTAAACGTCAAAGCGTTTGCGGCAATTGCTCATTCACCCAAGCCCACAATTGCCAAAATCGCAGGCATTTGTATGGGGGGTGGCTTGGCTCTTGCCTTAGCATGTGACATTCGCATTGCAGCAGATAACGCAATATTTGCCCTGCCGCCAGCAAAACTGGGCCTTGCCTACCCCATTGAAGGTATACGCCAGCTCTTGGCAGTCATCCCACCATCAATGGCAAAAGAAATGATTTTCACCGCCAAACGTCTCAATGTTTTGGATGCATCGCGCAATGGTTTAATCAATCAAGTTACAACACTCGATCAACTTGATGAAACAGTCTTAGACCTATGCAACACCATTGCCCAAAATGCACCGCTAACAATTTCAGCCTCAAAACAAATGATTGACGAGCTGCATAACAATCCTGAAAACCCTGACTTAAACAAATTACAAAACTGGTCCGATGTCTGTTTCAACAGTCAAGACTATAAAGAAGGTCAAACCGCATTCTTAGAAAAGCGAAAACCAGTTTTCAAAGGAAAATAGCATGGCCAGCTCAGTAAACACCATTTTGGTAATCAATGCGGGTTCTTCAAGCATTAAATTTGCTCTCTATGACCAAAGCAACTTAGGTGTATTGCTCCAAGGTGTTTTAGAATCAATCGGCACCAGCGCCAAATTTTCCACCAAAGGCCAATGGGCAGAGAAAATCCCCGCCCACAGTCAGCCAAACCCAAAGGACAACCACCGCACCCTTGTTGCGTGGCTGCTCGAACTGTTTACACAAAACCTATCAGACAGCACCATCGTTGCCGCTGGACACCGCGTTGTACATGGTGGCGCTAACTTCACCAAACCTGCCCTTTTAACGCCTCAAGTCATCCACGAACTGGAACAACTAACCCCATTAGCCCCTGGCCACCAGCCCCATAATTTAGCCGCCATTGATGCCGTCAGCCAAATTTGGCCCGACATTCCACAAGTTGCCAGTTTTGATACAGCCTTCCACCGTACTCAATCTAAAACCGCACAAATGTTCGCCCTTCCCTACGAACTAACCGATGAAGGCATTGTGCGTTACGGCTT
>JAMOMM010000271.1 GCA_027067085.1 Hyphomicrobiales bacterium | reverse complement strand
ATCAAGTGGGCCTTCAAACGGCGGGTGTGTCGGGTATTTATGTGTTTTTAATCACCTTCTGCCTTGTGTTATTTCCAACCGCTTTAATGGGTGCCACCTTGCCATTGCTTGTGGCTTATACGGTCGGGAAAACGGGTAATGTCGGCAAATCAATTAGCGGCCTTTATTATATCAACACCTTAGGTTCAGCCCTTGCTTCATTTCTAACAGCGCTCTTTATTCTCGGCGCTTTTGGGCAACAAAATGCCGTGCTTATTGCGGCAGCTGCAAATGTTTGCGTTGCTCTGTTTATCTTAATTCCCTGGCTTTCGGCCCGAAAAAACGCGGAGGCTTCTTCATGAACATTTTAATCTCTCTTTTTGTTGTCACATTAAGTGGCTTCGTTGCACTAAGTTTTGAAATTCTATTGTTTAGAGTCTATGCCTTTACCACTGGTGCTACAGCACTTAGCTTTGGCCTAGTGCTCGGTTGTTTTTTAGTAGGCATCGCTGGCGGGGCTTTGTATTCACAAAAATTTTGCGAAAAAGCCGATGCGGTTGGCGACCGTAGCCAATTGATTTTTCCTGCCAATGCAATGGCCCTAACCGCGGTCATCGGTTTTATAATTCTGCCAGTGATTGCCAATTCCTCCCTCTATGTGGCTTGGAACGCCACCTTGCCAACCGTTGCAATTTTGGCGGCTGCCAGTGGTGCCGTTTTGCCACTTGTTGCTCATTTTGGCATCCCAGCAGATGAGCGCGTCGGCCAACGACTATCATGGTTATATTTGGCGAACATCACAGGCTCAGCATCAGGATCACTGCTCACTGGTTTTGTATTGTTAGACATGATGTCGTTGCAAAATGTTGCCCTGTTTTTATCAATAGTATCTGCCCTTACCGCCCTATTGCTGTATTTGGTAGCTGGAATGAATACTAAAAAAACCTCATTGTTCGTCGGTGTCGGATTAGCAGGCATTGTTGGTGCGGTTTTATTAGCCAACCCGATGTACAACCAGCTATATGAGAAACTGATGTATAAGCACACTTGGAGTGCCGATAAAAAGTTCGTTCAACTTATTGAAAACCGAAGTGGTGTCATTTCTGTTTCGAAAAATGGAACTGTTTTTGGTGGCGGTGTTTATGATGGGGCCTTTAATGTTAGCCCGATTGATGATCGCAATTTACTCATTCGTGCCTATTCAATTGCTGGCTTACACAAAGCGCCAAAACACATTTTGATGATTGGCCTTGCAACAGGTTCATGGGCGCAAGTTATTGCAGCAAACCCACAAGTCGAAAAATTGACTATTATCGAAATTAACCCTGGCTATATCGAACTAATTTCACAGCATGACGTCGTCAAATCTCTATTGAAAAATCCAAAAGTAGATATTATTATGGACGATGGCCGGCGATGGATGTTGGCAAACCCTGATCGAAAATTCGACGTTGTTGTCCAAAACACCTCTTACCATTGGCGCTCTCATACCACTAGCCTACTCTCAATGGAATATCATAAATTGGTCAGCAATCACCTCAATAAAGATGGGTTTTTCTTTTACAATACGACCTGGTATAAAAACGCTATGAAGACCGCATGCAGCGCTTTTGAGCATGGTTACAGGGTGGTCAACTTTATGGCGGTTGGAAATCAGCCGATGTCTTATAGCAAAGACCGCATGCGCGCTGTATTAAAAGAGTACTCTATTGACGGCAAGAAGGTTTTCGACACCACCAATTCCACTCACCTTAAACGCCTTGAAGAAATGGCAAATCTGCACGATTCAAAGCGTGGAATTACAAAGGATGAATGGCTCAACGACTGTGGATCTATCCGTACAAAATATAGCGACCTTGAAGTCATTACCGATGATAATATGTTGCCCGAATGGTACAGGTAAAATCGATCCTGACTAACAGTGGTTTCGTTTGGGTTTGGGTTTCCGTTCACGCTAATGGCTGCGCCATACGCTGCACTAAGCGCGGCGCGTTAGCGCCGAGAGCCGCTTGGCCCTAGTCGTTCGCTGGCACTAGAGCCCGCTCCTCCGCTGAAGTTTACGGGAATTTCCAGCCACACGCTGGAGCCAAGCCACCACTTCTGAAACTAGGTGCGACCGCTCCTCGGCGCTTATGCGCTGCGCCCCATGTTGGAGACATGCCTTCGCATGATGCGCAGCGTACGAGTGAAACCCGTTAGCGTGAGTGAGATATTTAACCCCTGTCCATCGTCAGTTCGCTCAATCTTCCTCAGGCATATTCTCATCAGCCCACTTGACCATCAGCTCGCCCATTTCTTTGGCGGCTTGGGCG
>JAMOMM010000270.1 GCA_027067085.1 Hyphomicrobiales bacterium | reverse complement strand
TTCACCAGCCGTATAATTAGCTGATTCGCGATAAGTTTCCCCACCGCCCAAATCCACATCAAACATATGGATTTTGTCATAAGTCGCACCGATCGAGCCATCGGGCAAAAACAACATTGAGCGATTAACCAATTTTTCGCCCGTATCATCGCGAAGCCCAAGCGACCCAATGAGTAAATGAATTTGCAAACTTTTAGCTAAAGCAGAAAATGCTTTGACCGCTTTGTCATCACCTTGCCGACCAACACTTGCGCGCAAAGCCTGATTATTCTCTTCCATCAAATTGGTCACTTCGGGCGTCAACACAAACTGTGCGCCATTTTCAACCGCTTCAATAATTTGCTTGGTTGTATTAGCAATGTTTCGATCAACATTTCGCCCGCTGCATGTTTGCACACAAGCAATACGAATTAACTGTGATCGGTCATTTTCCATTGCCTAGCCTGCGGCGAGCATCGGATCCAATGCGCCTTTTTTCTCTAGGGCGTGAAGATCATCACATCCACCCACATGAGTATCGCCAATAAATATTTGCGGCACAGACGTTGCCCCACCAGACTTTTTGCTCATATTGCGACGCGTTGACGGATCAAAAGTCACATCAATTTCTTCCATCGCAACACCTTTACCTTTAAGCAAGCGTTTTGCCATTGAGCAGTACGGGCACAATTTCGTCGTGTAGATAATTACTTTAGCCATGTTTTCCGTCCGTTTTGTCCATCAATTAAAATTTGTCAGTCTTCATGTGTTTCGTCTAGATATCGTCGATCAGTTTATTGTTCGTTCAAATTATATATGCTGCCGTAGCGGATTATTGACAAGAGCAAAAGCCAATATATCAACCTGTTCACATCCTGCATCTAACAATGCTTGCGCGCAAGCTGATGCTGTGGCCCCCGTGGTTATAACGTCATCAACCAATACAACTTTTGCGCCATAGAGCTTAAAGCCCATTGCCTCGTCAACTCTAAACGCTCCTTTCACATTGTCGCGCCTGTCTTTCGACTGCAAACCCACTTGTTGACGGGTTGCACGCGCCCGCAGCAAAATATTATTATAAGTAGGTTTTCCTGATTTTTCGCTTATCAATTTGGCTAAATGGGCCGCTTGGTTAAATCGGCGCTGCCACAATCGAAATCGATGCAACGGCACCGGCACAATCAAGTCAGCCTCATCAAGTAATTGCGCGCCTGCTCGCATCATGGTTTGTCCCATCATGTCACCCACTTCAAAGCGATCATAATATTTAAGCGCATGGATGAGTTTGCGCGAGGCATCATCAAACACCACAGAAGCGCGCGCACGTTGCCATACAGGCGGCCGGGCCAAAGCTGCGACAGAAACCACACCAGCGCCAGGGTCAAAGGCAAATGGCACCCCTGTTCGATCACACAGCGGTTGCTCAATAAATTCCAAACCATTCCAACACGAAGCACACACTCGCCCGCCTTCACGAGTTAGTTGCCAACAGCTCACACATTGATTTGGCAACACAGCATCAATAAACTTTCGACTAAAAGAGCGCGACAAAGACTTAAAAGAAAAGTCTTTTATCTGACCAAATTTATTTATCGCTGCGTTTTTCACTAAAATCCTGTACTAAAGCATTTCAAACTTTGATTATTTCATAAATACTCTATCAAAAACCCATCACCACTCAGTTAAATAGCATTATGACTCAATCTCGGAAAATATTCGATACCCAATTGGCCCGCACCCGCCGCCTTAAAGCCTTAGGGATGCCAAATTATCCTGATTTTCTTGATGAAATCATTGCTCAAGAACTGGTTTCACGGCTTGAACTGATCGAGCGAAACTTTGAGACTTGCCTCATTGCAGGCCCAGCATCTCGCATGTTTATTGATACAATCAAAGCCTCGCCCAAACTAGGCAATGTAATCACCCATCATGACGTTGAGTTTTCAAACGAATGGGTGCCTTTCGGTGACGACAAACTCGATTGTATCATCGCGCCAACGGGCCTTGAAGTGTCAAACGATCTGGTAGGCAGCCTTATTCAGTTTAATCGCGCTTTGCGTCCTGATGGCTTATTTTTAGGGGCCATGTTTTCAGGCGCGACCCTTCAAGAGCTGCGCCACGTTTGGCTTAATGCTGAAATTGAAAAAAACAATGGTGCGACCCCACGCATTATCCCCTTTAGCGATGTGCGCCAAACAGGTGCCCTATTGCAACGCGCTGGCTTTGGCCTTCCCGTATCAGACATGGATAGTTTTACCGTTCGCTATGACGGTGCATTGGCCCTGATGAAAGAGTTAAAAGCCATGGGCTTATCCAATCCGCTATGCGACCGCTCAACCACCTTATGTTCAAAGGCAATGCTGATGAACGTGGAAACGAAATATAATGAAATGTTTAGCGATTTGGATAATCGCATTCGGGCAACTTTTGAAATCAACTACTTAACGGCTTGGGCACCCCATGAAAGCCAACAACAGCCATTAAAACCTGGCTCTGCCAAACAACGCCTAGCAGATGCCTTAAAGCCTTAGGGTCAAGACCCTAAATTCTTACAGCGTAATATCAGTAAACCATTGAGCGAAATCGCCATAACGACCACCAATCGCCGCTTCAATAGCGGGCAAAGACGCAATTAACGCCAAACCAGTTGCACTTGCAATCAACGCATACTCAATCGCTGTTGCACCATCTGTCTGATGAGAAAAATCGCGCCGACGGCTCCAAACGGTCCCAATTATTGATTTACTTATTAACTGACTTAACTTCTTCATCAATTTTACCTTTTCAAACTCAACGCATTTTAAAGTGCATCAATCAAATGTGACACCAACGGAACATCTGCTGGGGGCATTGGATAGTCTCTTAATTGGTTAGGTCTCACCCATTTTAGGGTTTGGCCTTCCAGAGCCTGAACGCTACCTTGCCACCTGCGACAGATGTATAATGGCATCAACAAATGAAAATCTTCATAAGTATGGCTGGCAAATGTTAACGGTGCCAGACACGGTTGTGCCACTGTAATTGCCAATTCCTCTTTCAACTCACGAATAAGCGCCACCTCAGGCAACTCACCCTTCTCAATCTTACCACCAGGAAACTCCCATAACCCAGCCATGGACTTACCTGCAGGACGCTGTGCAATCAAAACCCTGTGGTCAGGATCAACAAGTGCGCACGCAACAACAAGTACAACTGCAATATCACCCATTCATCTTCCTATATATCTACTTTAAACGTTAAAATTGTTTCTATACTGACCAATAGCCTGAATTTCTTTTTCATTTCCGCTTTTAGTGTTATTAAAGCCTTAATCTAATCCTACTTACCCGTTATTTTCATAAACAACTAAAAAAATCAGCTTGATATGAAATCGGCACTGGATATTTCATCCCAATCAGGCTATAAGCCGCCCTCATAAACAAGACTATTATCATTTATGAACCAGCTTATTGGTTCAGCTACAATTTTTGGAGAATTTCCATGGCCGTACCTAAAGGTAAAATCTCACGTATGAAACGTGGTTTCCGCCGTTCTGGTCACACAACTGAGAAATCAGTATACGTTGAAGACAAACAATCAGGCGAATTGCGCCGCCCACACCACATTGACCTGAAATCAGGCATGTATCGTGGACGTCAAGTTCTTGAAGCGAAAAGCGACTACTAAGTCGAAGCTTTTAGCCAATCAGACAAAGTTTTTAAGCCAGTGTTTTCGCACTGGCTTTTCTTTTGCCATTTTCAGCCTATCCAGCTAGAGTCATTCTGGTTTAAATTGAACCAAAATAACATCCTTAAGGTGTTGAAACTTTTGTGTTTCATGCTGTGTTTGCAATTCAAACAAAACATGAAACACTCTAAGACTTAGACATCAACCATCCTAACGAGCATTTCAGGAGAATTTCACATGCGTTTCTTGTCAGCCTTTCCATTTTTGGCCCTCGCCTTGATCGCGTATAACGTATTTGCCTTTTCTGGCACCCTAGATTTACAGGCCGATATGTTTGTTTACGACATGATGTCAGGCGCAACTTTTGCCCTTTCAAGCGGCGATGTGTTAATTCTTGTCAGTTTGGGGCTGTTATTTCTTGAAGTCATTAAAGCAGCAAGCATTGGCACCGCAACAATTTTAGACCACATCTTATCAACGGGCGTATTTATTATTGCTTTAGTCGAGTTTTTGCTGGTCAAGCAAGCTGGAACAGCAGTGTTTCTCATCCTTGTTGTTATGTGTTTGATCGATGTGGTTGCAGGATATTCTGTTTCCATCCGTTCAGCCCGCCGTGATCTTAATGTTGGTTATGGAGGCTAACCAAAATGTGGTCTTTATGGAGTGAGGTTGCGATACCTGCCTTCGCAACCTTGTTTGTTATCATAGATCCAATTGGGCTGGTGCCACTATTTCTGGCTATTACAGCAGGGTCATCTGATAAAGCACGCCATAGAACAGCTTGGCGGGCAACCATTTTTGGTTTTACAATCTTGCTCGTGTTTGCAGTTGCAGGCCAACCCGTTCTGAATTTTCTCGGCATCTCTTTACCCGCATTTCGCATAGCTGGCGGCATCTTATTGTTTTTAATGGCTCTTGAGATGCTGTTTGAAAAACGCGCCGCACGACGCGAACAAAATGTTGAACGTTCATCTGCCGAACACGAAGAAGCAGACGACCCACTTGACGATCAATGGGTCTTTCCATTGGGCACTCCACTCATTGCAGGGCCAGGTGCCATTGCCTCGATAATTTTGCTCATGAGCACCGCGCCTCAAGGAATTTCGGGGCAAATCGTCGTCATTAGCGTTCTTTTTGCTGTCATTGCTTTAACCTTGGTGCTGTTTCTGATAGCTGGAAGGCTCGGTCGTTATCTTAGCCCTACAGCGACCCGTGCAATGTCACGTATTTTGGGCATGATCCTAGCTGCTTTAGCCGTGCAATTTGTTTTAACGGGCCTAGCCGATGCTGGATTTGGAGGATAGACAAATGACCGAGTCAAAAAAGACCTACACCCCGATGGATATTACAGCATTTTGGCTCAATCTTGATGAAGCCCAATATTGGCAAAAAGACGCTGCTTTCGACGCGGACCTAACCGCAAAATTTGGCAACGTCCTTAAAATTGCCCGTACTGGAGGGCTTGACCATTGGTGCGATGACCAACACGGTGTTTTAGCACTCACCCTCATTCTCGACCAATTCAACCGCAATATTATGCGCGGCACACCGCAAATGTTTGATACCGATGAGCACGCGCGCACCGTTGCAAACTATGCCATGCGCACCGACATCATCGAACGCTTTGATGAAAGCGAACGCCGTTGGTTCATTATGCCATTTATGCACTCTGAAGATTTTCGCAATCAACGGTTTTGCGTTGCCATGTGCAAACGCTACGGCCTAAATAAAACCATTGCTCATGCGATGGAACACCGCGACATCATCAAAGAATTTGGCCGCTTTCCCCATCGCAATGCTATTTTGGGCCGCGAATCCACGCCACAAGAACTCGAATTCTTAAACAATGGTGGGTTTGCTGGTTGAATTTTTAAACACCTCGCAAACCCCTATTAACCATCAAGTCAAATCACCTTTCATTCCCAAGTGTTTAGAAAGGTTTTCCCCTTAATCTCTCACCCATACGTAAAAACACGTGGTGAGCGTAAAAATACGTGATGGGAAAGTTGCGTCTTCATATCAAAAACGGTGTGATCGCAGATGGGATTTAAAATGTTGGTCAAAAAAGCGCTCAAACTTCTGCCAGAAGGCATTCAACGCAAGGCTGAGAGTATTCTGGGCGGCGATGGTGATACGCAGCGTTCGCAGCGCGGCGCACTAACCGCCTTTGCAATTCGCATCGCATCTGCCGCCATAGCCTTTTTTTCCCAAGTTCTTCTCGCCCGCTGGATCGGCCCTCACGAATATGGTGTTTTCACCTATATCTGGGTTTGGGTCATCGTCATCGGCACTTTGTGTGCGGCAGGTTTTGCCACAAGCGTTGTGCGTTTTGTCCCTGAATACCAAGAAAAGAAACAACCAGATTTAGTCCGAGGCTTCATTCGTACTGGCCGCATCTTCTCTTTTGGTATGGGCCTAGCTGCAACCATCGCAGGTTTGACTTTCTTACATTATTTTGAAGGCAGCATTGCCGATTATTACCGCATTCCAGCCGCGTTGGCATTGGTATGCATCCCCGCATTTGCCTTAACAGATTTTCAAGACGGTTTGGGCCGCTCACAAGGCTGGATCGACTTAGCTCTCGTACCGCCCTACATTTTGCGCCCTATCTTGCTGTTTGCTTTCATTGGTATTTCCGTCGGTATTGGCTGGAGCAAAAGCGCTGAAACTGCGGTATATTCTGCCATTGCCGCCACGTGGATTACAGCCATTATTCAATATATTTTGCAAAAAAAGCGTATGAACGCAGAAATCCACAAAGGCCCGCGTCAGTACAAAACCAGCTTTTGGATTAAAGTATCTTTGCCTGTAATTGCCGTTGAAAGCTTTGCATTGATGATGACAAACATGGACATCATCCTGCTTGATCTTTATGTACCACCAGAACAAATTGCTATTTACTTTGCGGCAGCCCGCACCATTGCGCTCATCGCTTTCGTGCATTTTTCAGTAACCGCTGCCGTAACTCCCAAATTTTCAACACTTTATTCAGCGGGCAAAAACACTGAACTAAAGCGATTTTTTAAACAAACCAGAATGTGGACCTTTGTACCCTCACTCATCGGTGCAATAGGTCTGTTACTTCTCGGCAAACCCATTCTTTGGTTGTTTGGTCCCGAATTTATGACGGGGTATCCAGCCATGTTTATTCTGGTTATCGGCTTATTAGCCCGCTCTCTTGCAGGTCCACTACAAGGATTGATGATCGCCACAGGACAACAAAACATGGCAGCAATCACCATGGGAACTGCCGTGGCCATCAATATCGCCTTTAACCTGCTACTCATTCCAAAGTATGGCCTTTTAGGCGCAGCTGCAGCGACAGCATTGTCCTTTATCGTTGAAGCAATCCTTTTAACCGTAACTGCCAATCGTGTTCTCAATGAAAATGCAAAAACCGAGATTAAGAAAGAAAACAATGCTAACCCCGCCTAATCATATCCAGCGCACACGAACAGGCATGCCAACAAAAACGCCCTTTGAAGACAAATGGGATGAGTTATCACAATCCAGCTTAATACCTGCGTTTGCTCAAAATCGTATTTGGCTCACGGCTCAATCGGACTATTTAAGCCAAGCAAAGAGTCGCGAAATTATTTTTTCAGACAGAGAAAACCTGTTGAGCGTTGCAGGTTTAACCTCGCGGTCAACCATCCCACTTTTGCCTCTCAAAACCGCCCTAACTTGGGACACTGGCTTCTTATTCTCAGGCACACCATTGCTTGAAGCGGCACAACCGCTAACAGCCCTTAAAAGCCTTTTATCGCGATGCTATGACCGTTTGGGGGTAAATGCCGTATTGTTAAAGCGGGTACAACAAAATGCAACTTTCAACGACTGTGTTGATAAATTAGCCACATCATCGGCTCCACGATATAAAGTTTTTAACGCCCATGAGCGCGCTGCTCTTGAGTGCAAAAACGATTATGAAACATGGTTCAATGAAAACTTCTCACGCAAACGCAAAAAGGAATATCGCCGTTTACGCAATCGCCTAAGCGAACTTGGCGAGCTTGTATCAACCACATGGGATGCCTCTATGCCCATCACACCATGGTTAGATGACTTTCTTGCACTCGAAAATTCTGGCTGGAAAGGCCAAAGCGGCACGGCAATTGCTTGCAACAAAGAACAAGAGGGTCATTTGCGCCAAGCAGTGGAACAAATGGCTCATAATGGATCATTGCTGTTCTGGAAGATTACACTAGACGGAAAAGTGATCGCCTCGATGTTTGGATTTATGGAGAACAATCAAGCTTGGCTCGGTAAAATGGCCTTTGATGAAACAAAGTCTGCGTATTCACCTGGCGTTCTTGTCATTTTGGATGCAACGAAAGACTTTTTAGACAATTCTAACGTTGAATTAGTTGATTCAAGTGCTGATGCAAACCACCCGATGATTAACAACATCTGGCGCGATCGCATTCAAATTGCCGACTACCTGATTGCCACCCCAAACACCAGCGATACTGTTTTCAAGTTCATTGTAATTTTAGAAACCTTCCGCCTGAATGCCCGTGATTTCTTAAAGCACTTGTATCACAAGTTTAAAAAATGAAGGGTAAAGCCCAATGAGCATCATCGAGTTAGACAAAACAACAGCTTCAAACAACCTCCACAAAAAGCCGTTTACAATCAAACATAATCTCGTTGAAAACTCACTTTTCAACTTACCAAATTTGGTCGAGCTGGCTGCAAAAATGCCACGTGATAAAATCGAATTTAACTCAGGCGACTTAGAAATCGGCCAAAGCGCGCAAACCACACCAAGGCTTGATATGGAACCCCAAGAGGTTATCAACCGTATTGAAAACCACAACGCATGGATGGTGATTAAGCGGGTCGAAGAACAGCCTGAATACAAAGCCTTACTCACACAATTTGTTGATGGCTTGTTTGAAAGCGCAGGCCTTGCAGGACAAAAATATTCCGACCTTGAAGGTTTCATTTTCGTTTCCTCAGCCAACGCCACCACCCCTTTTCATGTGGATGCAGAAGAAAATATTCTCATTCAGATACGCGGCGATAAGGAAGTCCATATTTTCGATAATGAAGACCGCAGCTTAATCAGTGAAGAACGCATGGAAATCTCACCATCGCAATTTCGCAACCAAACCTATGACACAGCTTTTGAACAACGCGCCACCGTGTTTGAATTAAAGCCAGGTGACGGCGTTCACATTCCATACCTTGACCCCCATTGGGTGAAAGTGCATGGGCGTTATTCAGTCTCTATGGCGATGACATGGAAAACCCCAAAGGTCGAACGTCTCAACAAAATCCGCCTGATGAACGGCACCATGCGCCATTTCGGCTGGCCCCAAAAAGCCCCGGGCATCTCACCTGCTTTTGACCAGTTCAAAGTCTTCACCCACGACGCCATGCGCCTCGTCCTCGACCCTTTACGCAAATCAGAAAAAATTCGCGGGTTTTTGCGTGGCTTGATTTATGGGAAGAAGGCCAATTATTATTACAATGAGCCTGCGGAGTGAGGTGGTGGTTGGACTGTTAGTTCAAACGGCAAGTTAGCACCAGTATCAAATTTTTGATAATATGGACACCACAAAGTCTTCGTGATCTCTGATATCCATACGAAACAGCCCTAATCCACAGCGGGCATAATAGGGATGTCTAGCAAAGTATAAGTAAGTATATCTTTTTTTGTTATAACTAATTATAATTAGATAGAATTACTTATACTTCGGAGAATTCAAATGGACCCCTATCGCAATCCCTTTGCCCCAGGCGCAGGAAGTAGACCTCCTGAGTTAGCTGGGCGTGATGACATTTTAAACACCGCTAAGATCGCATGTGGCCGCGCGTTGCTCGGCCGAAATGCGCGATCAATGATGCTTCTCGGATTACGAGGAACTGGAAAGACCGTTTTACTCAATGAAATCGGCCGAATTGCGGAAGATCAAAGCTACTTTATCTCAAAAATAGAGGCACCAGAACACCAAAGCCTTGCGCGTCTCCTCTATCCAGAGATGAGGAAAGTGTTGCGCGCACTATCAACAATAGATGCTGCAAAGCAGCTAGCAATACGCGGCCTCAAAGGACTACGGGGCTTTGCGTCGATGTTTAGGATCGAAGTAGCTGGTGCTGAAATTGGCATCGAACCCGAACCAGGACTTGCAGACAGTGGCGATCTTCAATTCGATTTACCAGATATCTTTACCGCAATTGGGAAGGCAGCACAAGCTGGGAATAAGGGATGGATTCTACTGATAGACGAAGTGCAATATCTGTCGGAACCTGACCTATCTGCTCTTATTGTCGCGATTCACAGAATGTCACAAGAAGGTCTACCCGTCATTATGGTTGGCGCAGGTCTTCCGCAGATTGCACGCCTAGCTGGAGAGGCAAAATCCTACTCCGAGCGGCTTTTCCTTTATCCAGGCGTAGACGCACTTGACCAACCTTCCGCAAGACAAGCGGTGGAGAAGCCTATTGTTGAGGAAGGCGCTTCAATTTCGCCCGACGGACTCTTAGAGATTATCACTCGAACACAGGGGTATCCATTTTTTCTACAGGAGTGGTCCTCGACGGCATGGAACAATGCCGAAGGACCAGAGATTACCAAGCAGGACGTGAACAATGCCTATGCGGAAACCCTGACATCACTAGATGATGGTTTCTTTCGTGTACGCCTCGATAGACTAACCCCCAAGGAAACCGAGTTTGTTACGGTAATGGCAAAATTGGGAGATGGCCCCTATGCAATGAATGACATTGCAAAGATTTTAGACAAGAAGTTGTCCTCACTTGGTCCTGTGCGCGCAAACACTATTTCGAAAGGGATGATTTACAGCACCGAACACGGCTTCCTTGACTTTTCAGTGCCACTTTTTGCAGATTTCATGCGCCGCCAAACATGATTTTAAGGTTGAAACAATCTCCGCTCATGCACTTGCGAGCAAACACCTTTCAAAACTGTTCCGTATGAGTTTAAATGACAGCTTAACCCAAAGAGCTAACAAAATTGCTTGGCATCACCTGCCCACTAAAGACAACCAACGAGTTCTGTCAGCCGATCAAATTCATAATCTTGCAAATATCTTCCCACTTCAACCGCATTTGTTGCCAGATGTTCACGGGTTCTTTAAACTCCCCATTTAAATACTGGCTAAACACGCTATATAACGCTAAGTAACTTATAAACAGATTTGGGAGATGCAAAATGGTTCAGACGAAACAGCTTGATTTAGAAATTGAAAAGACCCGCAACCTTGTTGTCGAAATGCGTAGCAAAATTCACAAAAGCAGCGACATTTTAGAAAAAGTGGCTA
>JAMOMM010000269.1 GCA_027067085.1 Hyphomicrobiales bacterium | reverse complement strand
AAGTTAACCATGGCCATAAGGATTATAAAAAAACAACGTATACAGATGTATTTTAGATATTTTGTTAAAGCCTTGTTAAAGTTCTGGTGCGACAAAGTGCATGTAGTGCATTACTCCGTGCACTGTAAGTTTTAAGGGCAAGTTTTAAGGGCAACATTAATGACACAAGCGATGCAGATTCTCGTCGTAGACGATGACACAGACGCAGCTGATTCACTGGCTGAATTATTCGAAATGGAAGACCATGACGTTACCGTAGCGTATAATGGAACATCAGCAATTGCTGCTTTCAACGAGAAAAAATTCGATATGGCCTTTATGGACATCATGATGCCAGACATTAACGGAGTTGATAGCTTCTTTGAGATCCGTAAAAAAACACCTGATGCAAAAGTTTATTTTATGACTGGTTTTTCAACGGGTGATCTTGTCGATCGCGCGCTTGAAGAAGGTGCTTTAGGTGTTTTGCCAAAGCCACTAGATCCAGAAGAAATTCTAACAGTACTAAACTAATTAAGACAGACAACACACAAACAAAATGGGCCTGTTCAGATTACTGAACGGGCCTTTTTGTTTTTTGACAGATGAGAATTATCTTGCCGTCATTCTTTCGGGCAACCATGTCACCAATTCAGGGAACATGGTGATAATCACCACACCAGCTAGCAATAAGAAAAAGAACGGTAAAGCGGCTTTTGCCACCGTTAAAATATTTTCTCCCGTCAAGCCTTGTATGACAAACAGGTTAAATCCAACTGGCGGTGTGATCTGAGCCATTTCAACCACGATCACAATGAAAATGCCAAACCATAATTGGTCAATACCAGCTTGTTGAATAATCGGTTGAATAACCGCAACGGTTAGAACGACAACTGAAATACCGTCCAAAAAACAACCCAAAATGACAAAGAACAACGTCAGAACGACAAGTAACTCGGTTTGAGTAAATTCAAAGGTAGCGATAATCTCAGCTAATTTGCGCGGAATGCCCGTATACCCCATGGCAACGGTCAAAAATGCTGCACCCGCCAATATGAAGGCAATCATGCAAGACGTGCGCGTGGCACCCATTAGGGAGGCGATAAAGCTATCTTTGGAAAGACTACCAGTCACCCAAGATAAGAATAGAGCCAAGACCACACCAATTGCGGCGGCATCGGTTGGTGATGCCCAGCCTTTATAAATTGAGCCGATGACACCCGTGATGAGCAAGATGATCGGAATAAGCGCTGTTGAACGTTTGATGCGCTCAAGATATGGCACTTTTGCTTCAGCTGGGGGCATTTTACTAGGGTTTAGCAACGCCCAAATCGCAATATATCCCATGAACATGAAGACCAGAATGATCCCTGGAATAACACCAGCCACGAAAAGCCGCGAAATTGATTCCTCAATTGCCACACCATAGACGATCAGAATAATTGAGGGCGGAATAAGCAATCCTAAGGTGCCAGAGCCTGCCAACGTGCCAAGAATGAGGGTTTTGTCATAGCCGCGCTTTTCCAGCTCAGGGATGGCCATTTTGCCGATTGTGGCCGCTGTTGCCGCCGATGAACCTGAAACTGCGGCGAAAATTCCACAGCCGAGCACATTTACATGCAACAAACGACCCGGAATATGGTTCATCCATGGCGCAAGGGCGACAAACATGTCTTTGGATAAGCGCGTTCGAAACAAAATCTCGCCCATCCAAATAAACATCGGCAGGGCCGCCAACGCCCACGAGTTACTTGCTCCCCAAACGGAGGTAGCCAAGATTGAGCCAAACGGGGCCGAGGTAAACATTGCCATGGCCAACATGCCAACACCAAGCAATGCCATGGCGACCCACATGCCTGCGCCCAAAAAGGCCAGCAAAACAACAACTAAAAACGAAATGACAACAGCTTGATCCATAATCGGCTCCTATTCGCTAAGCGAAAGTTCGCCATCATCGCCTTTAGCGTATGATGGGTCTTTGCCCGAAATGATGGTGAAAAATTCATCGATGAGGGCGATGAGCAAAATGGCTGAACCGATGACCATTGGGGATTTGGGAATCCACTCGGCAATAACCAGCGCGCCAGAGGTGAGGTCATTAAATCGCCAAGCATCATAAACCATATTGGCCGTAAACCACGTCAACATGCCGGCCAAAATAATACCGCAAGAAACGTTGAAAAGCTCAACGCCGCGCCGAGGTTTGTCGCCCAACATGCGAATGAACAGATTAACCCGAACGTGTCCGCCAGCCCGCAATGTGTACGCCAACGCCAAAAACGATGCGGTGACTAGAAAGAAACCTGTAATTTCACCATAAGAGGGAATAGTAAGCCCAAGAGCACTTTTGCCGATCGAGATGAGACCATTATCGAGAATGGTCGATAGCACTTGCAGCGAAACCACAACGCAAATGCCGAGCAAGAACAGAGCCGCAATTGCCCCGCTGATCTTATACAGTCCATCTAAGAATTTGCGCATTTTCCCTCAATCCCATTTAGCTATAAAAAAAGCCGCCACCCTAGGAGTGATAAGGATGGAGGCTTGTTGTGTGCATCAATAAATGAGCACCGTTTTATTTTTTGTAAGTAGCCAAAATTTCGGCACCTGCAGCGCCAGCTTTTTTCGCCCACTCTGCAGCCATGGTTGCGCCAATAGCTTTAAGTGAACTAAGAAGCTCTTTGCTTGGTGTAACGATGGTGATGCCGTTTTTCTTCATTACAGCAATCTTAGTATCGGTTTCTGCTTTACTCATTTCCCAGCCGCGTTTTTCAGCTGCCATTGCCGCTGTTTTAACCGCCGCACGAGTTGCTTCATCAAGCGCCATGAAAGCAGCTTTGTTAACGACAACAACGTTCTTAGGGATCCAAGCTTGGGTGTGATGGAAGTGAGAAAGGAAATCCCACGCCTTAGTGCTCACACCTGTTGAAGGGGACGTAATCATCGCATCGACACGGCCCGTTGCAAAAGCTTGCGGCAAGTCAGCCACTTCAATTTGAGTTGGCACAGCCCCTGCAAGTTCTGCAAGGCGAGTTGTTGATGCGTTATACGCACGGAACTTTAGGCCCTTCATGTCGGTCGCAGTTTTGATCTCTTTCTTGGCATAAACACCTTGTGGTGGCCATGGCACAGAAAACAAAACCATCAACCCTTGGGTTGCCATTGCTTTATCAATAGCAGGACGTGTTGCCGTCCAAAGCTTGGCAGCAGCGGGATAATCAGATGCTAAGAATGGAAGTGTGTCCATCGCATAAACAGGGTTTTCATTGGCTAAAAGTCCCATGAAAAATTCACCGATTGGCGCTTGGCCACCGCGAACTGCATTTTTAATTTGCTTGTGTTTGAACAATGAACCAGCGCTATGCACGTTGATTTTTAGTTTGCCGCCAGTGGCTTTATCAACATCTGCGGCAAACGCTTTAATGTTTACAGTGTGAAAAGTTGCATCAGGATATGGCGTTGGCATTTCCCATGTTGTGGCAAATGCAGCACTTGAAAAGCTGACAGTAAAAGCGGCAGCTGTGGCTAATTTTACGAATTTGTTCATTGAGTTCTCCCTTGAGGCTGGATTGTGCCTGCATTGATTTTGTAATTACACTTACAATTTGTAGATAAAATGTAAACGTTTTGCAAGCGTTTACTTGAATCAACACATTTAATGATTTTTGTAAGCGGTTGAAAAGAATCATTTTCATCACGATAGAATCGAGTCATTACTATCTGCATGGATTTAACATACGCACGAAAAACAAAAATTAAATTTGTTGCCATGGCCATTGTTTTGGTATTGGCGACGTTGGCCCCTGTTGCCGTATTGGCTGCTAGTATGCTGACTTCGCAGTGAAATATGTGCAGTGAAATATGTGCAGTGAAGGTTGCAAAGGTTCTGACATTGAAGCCTTCAGCGCCGAACGTGCCTTAGCCTTTAGTAAGGTGATAAGTAAGGGCCATCGCAATGGCGTGCTTTAACGGCTCAATCGGCAATGGCTCTTTGGTCGCAATTATAATGGCACGAGTACCGATGAGGTTAAGTTGATCGCCATATAGTTCTCGATACGTATCAACCAATGTGGTTTTGCAATTGACATAAACCCCAACTTTATCGGGGGCATTTTTCGGCATGCAGACACGTATCGTCGTACCGCTTTTTGTTGCAGGTGTCAGATAAGAAGGCTCGCCCCATTTTAAGGTTTCTTGCAATCTCCCGACACCTTGGGTTTGTGCCGCAACTGAAAATATCAACTCACGAATTTCGTGAAAGGTTTCCTTTGCTTGCGGGCTAAACTGCTCGACCACCTCTCTGACGTTATCTGGCATTTCACTAAGTTCAGTTTTTGTCATCTGGTCACTTTCTGTAAAATCGTAACATGAACGAGCGATGAACGAACCGATCAGGTTTGAGTCATGTTGGCTCAGGTATAGTTGTCTTCAAGTTCAATGTATGTCGAGATTTTTTCTCAACTGCTGATACAGTTAGTAATGCGTTTTCATTTGTTTCACTTTTCAGCGAGGTTACTTAATGGCACTTACTCTAATTCGAAAACGTCTATTCTTAATGGCAATGGCGTTGATTTTCGCAACCGCCATCCCCGTTTATGTACTTGCGTCAACAGTGTGAGGATAATACTCACCATAGATCAAAGGTCTGGAAAAAATTGCGCCTGAATGCGATCACGATATTGCGCCAAATTTTGATGACCATCAATCATACCAATAACAGGTGTGTTGAAATGCTTGCATGACAATGTGACCAACCAAGCAAATGCCGTGGCATCTACCCCGCAGATTTTATCTCCCATAAAAAATTTATTATCACCCAATATACCAGCCAAACTATCAATAGCGCGTTTAGCCAATTGGTGAATTTGTTCATCGCTATGGCGGCCCATGCCATGGGCTTTTGTGCCTTTAATAACTTTGCCACGGATCATTTTTACAATAATTGGACGAATGAGGGCAGGGGCTGCATTAAAAAATGTTCGTGGGCCTTTGTTAAAGTTCTCATCGTTTACCCAGCGGTCGTTTATCAGAACCCAATACAAATGGTCTTCCAGCATTTTCTCCACCGACCACGCAACACCAGATTCATAGGCGTTTAAACCCGCATCAAAATCAAACCCATACTTTTTCTCAATATGCATCCGAATAAAGGTGGTGTCAGCAATGACCTCACTATCATCCTTGATATATGGTTGCTTGCCCTTTGGCGCTTTGGTGAAGCTGTCCATATCGTTTTTGTACTCAAGCCCAGCTATTTTCAGCAGCATTTCAGCTTTAATACAAAACGGGCTGGCATCAGGCAGGCCAAAAAACGGGCCAAATTTGTACAGAGTAATCATAGGTGTCGTCCTTTTTATAATTTCATCTTCTATGAGAGTTTGTAATTATGTATATACTGACACACTACTGACAACATGGTGTCAGCAGTGATCTGTTATCTTCAAACATCTTAAAGTGAGGACGAAAGATATGAGAAGGGCAGATAGACTTTTACAAATCATCCAACTGTTTCGTCGAAAACGTGGCCCTGTCACTGCGGCTAATATTTCTCAAGAACTTGAAGTTACCGTGCGCACAGTTTATCGCGATATTGCCTCTTTAGTGGCCAATGGCGTGCCTATTCGCGGCGAGGCGGGCATTGGTTACGTCATGGATGACGGCTATGACTTGCCACCTCTCATGTTCAGTGCAGATGAATTAGAAGCCCTCATGCTTGGTGCACGGTTGGTGTCTTCAAGCGGAGATACTACATTGGCGCGCTCTGCAAATGATGCAATTGCAAAAATTGCCTCGGTGGTTCCAGCAGATTTGCGGCCCATTTTGCTTGACGCTCCTTTGTACGCCCCAAGTTTTGGCAACCGCGTGGTTGATATTGTAGATGTGGGGATCATTCGTAATGCAATCAGATCGCGCCAGAAGCTAAAGCTTGAATATTTAGATGCAGAGAAAAAGCCGAGTGCTAGAACCGTTTGGCCGATTGCGTTGGCGTATCACCAAGGTGTTCGCTTAATGGTATCGTGGTGTGAGCTACGCAAGGATTTTCGCCACTTTCGAGTTGATCGTATGTTGAGCCTTTGTGTGACCGAAGAAAAAATCCCAGAACGGCGAGATACGTTGTTTCATCGCTGGTGGAAGGGGGAAACGGAAAAATATGGAGACTATATGTCAGCCCGTGATCCCAATTGACATTAACGCTAGAGTCGGTCTGGTTTAAATTGAACCAGACCGACCAGCTTAAGGTATTGATAGTCTTGCGTTTCATGCAGTGTTTGCGCAACAAACAAAACATGAAACGCTCTAGCATGTAAAGTGACATCGATACTTTTGCCAAGTCTCAAAAAAGTGATAGAATCTAGCCATGTCAAACACACCTCGATTCGCAATTGTTATGATAAGTTTAGCTCTCGCAGCGATCCTTGGACTTGCTATTGGCTTTTATTGGCCAACTGCGGGCATAAAGGATGGCATTGCCCAAGCTAAAAGTATTGAGCGCGGTAAAGACTTGGCAACATTTGGCTGTTCGGGGTGCCACAATTTAGAGGCAAGCGGCAAAAGCCCAAACAAAGCTGCCCCGCCATTTCGCACATTGGTAAAACGCCTGTCGCAAGAAGGCTTGCAAGAACAATTAGAGGTCGCGTTATCGATGGGCCACGCGCCTATGCCGCCGTGGAATATCAATCCGAGTCAATCGGAAGATTTACTATCGTTTATTGAATCTTTGCGACAGGCCAAAAATAACTAAAGCGCTTTTGTTGCAGTGACTTTTGTTGCAATGGCTTTTGTTGCAATGGCTTTTGTTGCAATGGCTTTTGTTGCAATGGCTTTGGCTGCAATTGCAAGGCTGAGCGGGAAGATTCTATGTTCTTCCACTAAAATGCGCGCGGCCAAATCATCAGCCGTGTCACCATCAAGCACAGGCACTTTTGCCTGCATGATAATTGGACCTGAATCAAGTTCAGCCGTTACATAATGAACCGTACAACCATGCTCTTTATCACCAGCATCAAGCGCGCGTTGGTGGGTGTGTAAGCCTTTGTACTTAGGCAGCAAAGATGGATGGATGTTTATCATCGCACCTTCCCATTTACGGGTGAACGTAGCGGTTAGTTTGCGCATAAACCCTGCACACACCACAAGTTCAATGCCGCGATCGCTCAATGCTTTGTGAAGTTCGTCCTCAAACGCTTCGCGGGTTTCATAAGATTTATGATCGATGGCTAACGCTTCAATGCCGCGCTTGCTGGCGCTTTCAAGGCCAAGGACATCGGGGCGATTGGAAATCACCAAAACAATCTCAGCTGGAAATTCAGCATCTTTTTTGGCCGCATCGACAAGCGCTGTCATGTTAGATCCACGCCCTGAAATCAAAACAGCAGTTTTAATTTTTTGCACGCTCAAAGGTTTAAGTCTCCGCGATAATGCACACCGGTCTGTTCAACAATTGTGCCCATCGTAATAACCCCGCCACCTGTCTTGGAGAGTGCCTCGATAATTTCATCGGCCTTATCAGCCTCAACCACTATCGCCATGCCAATGCCGCAGTTGAAGGTTTTAAGCATTTCAGAACGTTCCATGCCGCCAGTTTGCGATAACCAGCCAAACACTTTCGGCACTTCAATTGTATTCAGGTCAATCTCAAAGCCAAGTTCGCCAGTTAAAACCCGTGGTAAGTTTTCAGTAAAGCCGCCACCCGTAATGTGGGCAAATGCTTTAATGCCGTCACTGGCTTTCAGCGCAGCTAAAAGTTGTTTTACGTAAATTGTTGTTGGTGTGAGTAGGGCTTCACCCAATGTCTGGCCGTTTGCAAACGGGGCAGGCGCGTCATATTCAAGCCCGCTGATCTCAACGAGTTTACGAATAAGCGAATATCCGTTTGAATGGGGCCCAGAAGAAGCAAGACCCAGCACCACATCACCAGCGCTAATGTCTTTACGTGGCAATACAGCATCGCGCTCAACGGCACCAACCGAAAAACCAGCAAGGTCATAATCGCCATCAACATACATGCCAGGCATTTCAGCTGTCTCGCCACCAATCAAGGCGCAGCCAGAAATTTCACAACCTTTGGCGATGCCCGCAATAACCGAGGTCGCAACATCTAGTTCTAATTTGCCACATGCAAAGTAATCTAGGAAGAATAATGGTTCAGCCCCTTGGACCACAAGGTCGTTGACTGACATGGCAACAAGATCAATGCCAACAGTTGCATGTTGACCGCTTTCAATAGCCACTTTCAGCTTAGTGCCAACGCCATCATTGGCCGCAACCAACAACGGGTCTTTATATCCACAGGCTTTCAAATCAAACAAACCGCCAAAGCCGCCAAGGTCACTATTGGCCCCAAGTCGTTTGGTCATGGCCGCCAGTGGCTTAATGGCTTCAACCAACGCATTGCCAGCATCAATATCAACACCTGCATCTTTATAACTAATTGCGTTCTTGCCTTGCTTCTGGCCTTGCCGTGAGCTTGTCATTTGACTACTTTACACCAATGATTGAATTTTCAAGTTTGTTTTCACATTCTTTTCCTTGTGTTGTGAGCAAAGCGCAAGTAAAAACAGCCAAAATCCACGCAAATCTGGCAGTATTCAGGTTTAGGAGGTTAATTTGAGTGAATATCGGGGGATATATAGACAATGATGCTCAAACGTATCGCGTCAAAGTTTGTAACTAGGTTGGTTGCTTGTTTAATAATAGCCGTTGCATTTAGTTCGATTCTATCGAACATTAGCACTGTCTATGCGCAAGAAAAGTTCGATACAAAAGCTTTGTATACCGTCACAGGTGTATTGGTGGATGTACGTGAAAAAAATGCAGCCCAAGCAAAGTTAAAAGCAATTTCTGATGCGCAACTCAAAGCCTTTGCCATTTTGGCCCAGCGTTTGACCAGCCCTGCTGCTGCTAAACGTTTAAAAGCCTTAGGTCGCCGCGAAGTTGGCCGCATGATGGCCTCTTTATCAGTTGAACAAGAGCGCAGTGGACCAGGGCGCTACATCGCGCGTATGACCATTCGGTTTTTGCCCGAAAAAGTGCGCCAAGCATTTCAAAATGCCGGTGCAAGTTTCACAGAAGAACAATCGCCAAAAATTGTGATTATACCAATTTGGAATGGTCCTGAAGGGCCCGTTATTTGGCAGGAAAATGTTTGGCGGCAAGCTTGGATTGATCTGAAGGCAGAAAACAGTTTAGTGCCGATTATCATTCCATTGGGCGATCTCAATGATTCACAAGCGCTGTCCGCTGAAGACGCTATTGCTGGCCATGAAACAAAACTGGGCGCTGTAAAAATCCGCTATCAGGCTGACGCAATTCTTGTCGCAGTCGCAACACCAAAAACAAAAAACTCAATTCATGCGACGCTAAAAGGTGCATCGCCCTTAGGTATTGTTGCATTTGATAAAACCTATCAGGCAAAAGAAAATGAGGATTTAAAAGCATTGTCCTCTCGTATTGCCACACGGTTTCATTTTGTCATGTTGGACAAATGGAAAAAAAAAGTGGGGACGAAAGGAGCGGGGGAGGCACCGCCTCAGAGCTTCTCAATCTCGGTCCCGTTCTCATCGGTGGCGGAATGGAATAATATTCGTATTGAGCTACTCACCACACCAGGGGTAACTGGTGTAGATGTAAACTCTATTTCAGATAGAGGCGCGGTGGTCCAATTAACCTATGTCGGCGCTTTCCCCGACCTTCAACAAGCGTTGAAAGCGGCGCGTTTGAACCTTGCTCTTTATGGCGGGCAGTGGGTTTTACAACCATTTTGATAGTGAGATAACGTGCCAATAAATCTTCCCAACCTCATAACGATTTCCAGAATTTTAATGGTGCCCATTATTGTGTGGCTGATCGTGACCGATGCGTTTGTGTGGGCTTTTATTGTGTTTTTAACCGCTGGAATTTCTGATGCAATTGATGGGTTTATTGCAAAAAAGTTCGACTTGGCAACCGAGCTTGGTGCTTACCTAGACCCGATTGCAGATAAGCTCTTGCTCGTTGTTATTTATTTATCGCTCGGGTTTTTAGAACACTTACCTGCATGGCTCGTGATTATTGTTGCCTCACGAGATATTCTAATCGTTGGCGGTATGTTGCTTGCATGGCTCATTGATCGTCCGATTGAGGTACATCCTTTATGGATTTCAAAAGTCAATACAGCGTTACAAATTGCGTTGGCTGGTGTGGTGTTGGGTATCCTGGCTTTTGAACCCCAAATTCAATATGTTGTCATGTGGGGCAGTGTTATTGTCGGCGCATCAACTGCGGCATCAGGCGCTGCATATATCCGCCAATGGCTTGGGCATATGGCAAACGGCAATGGGCCCGACAGCAACAGTGTTGCTGGAAAACACAAATCAGACTAGAAACGTTATATGACCTTACAAAGACAAATCTCATTCTGGCTAATTTCACTTTTTGTATTCGTACTTTGCCTATGGCTGTTGCGCGAAATTTTATTGCCGTTTATTGCTGGTTTAGTCTTGGCCTATTTTCTCGACCCCGTTGCTGATTGGTTTGAAGAAAAAGGTGTGCCCCGACTCGTTGCAACGTTGATTATTCTTGGCACCAGTATTTTGGCCTTGGCCGTATTGTTATTGTTATTGGTTCCTGTTCTGGGAGATCAAATTTCAAATTTTATTTCAAACTTGCCTGACAATATTAAAACCCTTAACACCTTGTTCAATGATTTGGCGCCGCAATGGCTCAAAGAAGCACTGGCCAGCCAAACCAGTGAGTTATCGGGAAATGCGGGCGAGCTAACTTCCAAAGTTGCAGGTTGGGCGGGTGCTGTTTTGACCTCGGTTCTATCGGGTGGTATTGCGCTGGTGAATGTTATTTCGCTGCTCGTCATCACGCCAATTGTTGCATTCTACATGCTCAATGATTGGGATCGCATGATCGCCATTGTCGATGGTTGGTTGCCACGCGATCAGCTGGGCCAAATTCGTGGTATTGCCAAAGATATGGATGCAGCC
>JAMOMM010000268.1 GCA_027067085.1 Hyphomicrobiales bacterium | reverse complement strand
CGCTTGATAAGTCTTTTAAGATCGCAGAATCCAATTTGCCGACGACACCACCGATATCAAACGCAACGCCTTTGATTTCAGATTTACCTAACCTAAACGCGCCATAAGTTGAGCGAACAAGGTCGGCAATGTCTTGTGGTGTTGGTTCTTTATCGGCCAATAGCTTGGGAATAAAACCATCAAGCAAGGGTAAAAAAGACACTGGGGCAGGGCGAACGCCAAAATCATCCCAAGTTATCGATTCGATGCTCAGGTTTCCCTTGTTAAACGTCACGTCAATCTTGCCTACAGCTGCCTTGCCTGTAACGGTTTTAAAGGGTGCGTTTTCTTGCGGCTCTACATCGGGCGCAAAATTGGCAATCAGTGTACCAAATTTATAGTCTGAAATGGTAATGGGGCCAATATTGGCCGTGTATGTAAAAGGCTCACCCTTCGCACTCATAATCGCGCTAGAGATTGAAGAGAATTCAATATCACCATGGCTGGCGTTCTTGTAAACCATGTCCTTATAGACGGTCGTTGTCGTCATTTTCGGTTCTAAGTTTTCTTGAACCATTTCCATGCGTTCGGCTTTGACAAGCGAAAAACTAATATCGACCAACGCTTTCGCGACAGGATAATATTTAGACGCTGGTTTTGCGGTGTCATCTTTGATGGTCGGAATTTTCGCCCATGATAAATCGGTCGCTAAAAAATTGACATACTTGCCAGTTGATTTGATTTTTTGCTTACCTGCATCAACATCAAAAACCAGTTCAATTGTTGGCGAAGAAATTTTTGCAACGGAATAATGGCTGGCATTGCTATTAAGCGCGGCAAACGTAATGGTTGGCATTTTCAGTTGATACTGAAAAATTTGCTTAGCCGCAGGTTCGTCACTTTCACTGATTTTTTTAAGTTTAAAATCTTTTGGATCAATCGTAAATGTGAGCGTTAGATTGGTTGCAGATGTCACATCACTAGCGCCATCATATGACACATCATCAGCGCTAAGGTTGAAGATATTCGATGCTTTAGAGTTCTCAATCCAACCGTTGATAATGTCGGCACCATTGGCGTGAGCCAGTGAAGTAAAGGCAAAACTGCCCGATACAATTGCAATGGTGAGTGATAGTGGTTTGAGGGTTTTAATAAACATCATTGAACTCCAGAAAGATTGGCAAAAACAGCCTAAATTTTTTCATAATCCTATCGGAAGTTTAGGCATAAAAAAAGGCCAAAGGTAACTTTGGCCTACGGTTCTGTGTCATTATGTTTTGATAAGGTCGCGTGCTTACTTAGCGTTTTCAGGCGCGGTTGGATTGCCTTTGCCTTTTGTCTCAATGATCGCACCATCAACGCTCTTATCACGAGAAGACATAAACTTATCAAACTCTTCTTTGTCTTTTGCCATACGCAACTGATCTAAGAAGGTTTGAAATTCGCCAAATTCATCTTCAAGGCGTTTGAGTGTATCTTGGCGGTATTCATCAAATGCCATGTTGCCGCTTGGTGCAAAACCACCTGTGTGGCTCTTGCTCCACATTGGTCCATTATGACGATCTGACTTATGACGCTTAGAGCCCCACATCCAATTTCCACGTTTTCTGCTTGAACAACCCATTCTGCCACTCCATATCATGTAAAATAAAATTCCAAGGCCGACTGGCCAGAAGAAAATAAACCCAAGGATCATTGCTGTAATCCATGCAGGTTTGCCATAGTCATCTAATCGCTGTGCCAGTTCCATTTCGACCTCTCATTGGTTAAAGTTGAGCACTATGTTAATGTTTATTACATTTACATAGGTAGGTAAGGCATGGCCATGTGTCAAGAGGAGAACAATTTTATTTGTTTCAATATTCCCCGTTGTTGACTATTGGACTTGGCAACCCACGACACAATAAACCCCCACTCCGTAATAATAGAGAACAGCAGCTGGGAGAGTTAGAAAGTACTAGAGTCGTTCTGGTTTAGATTGAACCAGAACGACATATTTAAGATATTGATAATTTTGCGTTTTATGCAGTGTTTGTGATTCAAACAAAACATGAAACGCTCTAGATACTAACGGCAGATCTATCGACCACGTTTCTAACGCTTGTGCCATAATGAGCATGAGCATGACCAATATTAAAGTGAACTTTAGCCGCTGCTTTGGGTAAAAATTTCCCAAGGAGACTGGTCATTGACCTGATATAAAGGGTCAAAAGAAGGGAAGGCAAAAGCAAATTGAAAAGACTGGCTCAAGTCAGCCTTTTTGCTAAAACGACCTTCCCTACTTAGTTAAGTGAAAATAAGCCTGCTCAGCTTAACCCGACACCTATG
>JAMOMM010000267.1 GCA_027067085.1 Hyphomicrobiales bacterium | reverse complement strand
TGAACGATTGGCCAAACCTTGAGCACTCCCGCCTGATCCACGAAACGGTGAGGGGGCTTATTACTGCCATGGTCAATGATGTCATTACCCATACTAGCGAGCAAATTGAAAAGCATAATCCCCAATCGCCAAACGATATTCGCCGCTTAGACCATTGCATCGTAGACTTTTCTCCAGATATGCACAAAAAGAACGCCA
This sequence comes from Hyphomicrobiales bacterium, assembly GCA_027067085.1. Taxonomy (GTDB): domain Bacteria; phylum Pseudomonadota; class Alphaproteobacteria; order Rhizobiales; family Aestuariivirgaceae; genus JALWJW01. Next base: position 10,778 of record JAMOMM010000267.1, on the reverse strand, counting down.
AACTACAATCGTTTCTATCAAAGCGCATGTACAAGCACGAAAAAGTTTCTGAGATAATGCTTAAAGCGCGTCGAGTCATTTCTGATTTGTTTGAAACTTATATGGACGAACCAGACCGACTGCCTGAAAATTGGAATATTGCAAACTTACCCCCAGACCGAAAGGCTCGACAGATTTGTGACTATATTGCTGGGATGACTGATCGATATGCACTTGATCGACATAAAGATTTGTTCGATCTTGATCCATTGTTTCGATAATAAAGCGGCTGGTTGTTTGGTGCAAACAAACCCACCATTGTCACAATGAACCATTTTGTATAAAAGGCGCAGACTGTTTAGTATTTTACAAGAAATTTAAAAGACCGATTGGAAAGTTCTCCGATGAACTTGTTTACCCATTTTAAGGGTGTTGTTACATCCATTTTAAACGAATTAGCCGCCGCTGGTGATTTGCCACAAGGCTTGGACTTCTCCAATGCTGGTGTGGAACCACCGCGCGACCCTTCGCATGGTGACATCACAACCAATGCTGCCATGGTTTTAGCCAAACCAGCAAAAGCCAACCCGCGTGAAATTGCTGCAAAAATTGCCGCAAAGCTTTCCGAAAACCCCGATATTGATAGTGTTGAAATTGCTGGTCCCGGTTTCATCAATATGCGCTTGTCACAAAAATTCTGGTTGAAATTGCTTTCCACAGCTTTGGAACAGAGTACAGAATTTGGTAAATCTAATATTGGTCAAAACCAAGCCGTCAATGTTGAGTATGTTTCTGTCAACCCCACGGGGCCTTTACACGTTGGCCATTGCCGTGGAGCCGTTTTTGGAGATGCGTTGGCCAGTTTGCTTGAAGCAACAGGTTATGATGTGACGCGTGAATATTACATCAATGATGCTGGTGGTCAGATCAATGTTTTGGCAAATTCTGCTTATCTTAGATACTTAGAGGCCATTGGCGAAGACATTGGGGAAATCCCAGAGGGGCTTTATCCTGGCGATTACCTTGTTCCCGTAGGAGTTGCGCTCAAAGATGAATTTGGTGACAGTCTGAAGTCAATGGATGAAGACGAACGTTTGGCGATTTTGAAAGAAAAATCCATCGCTATGATGATGGATCTCATTCGCTCAGATCTCGAAACGTTGAACATCAAACACGAAGTGTTCTTTTCTGAAAAGAAACTGCATGAAGATGGCGGCATTGAGCAAGCGATTGAAGCGTTAAAACAAAAAGGCCTTATATACGAGGGCACATTACCACCACCAAAAGGCAAATTGCCTGATGATTGGGAAAACCGCGAGCAAACGCTGTTTAAATCAACAGATTTTGGCGATGATGTAGATCGTGCTTTGGTTAAATCAAATGGCGACTATACTTATTTCGCTGCCGATGTTGCTTATACAAAAAACAAAATCGATCGTGGTTTTAAACAACTAGTATACGTACTTGGTGCCGATCATGGTGGTTATGTGAAACGCCTTCAAGCGGTCTGCAAAGCCTTTTCTAATGATGACGTAAAACTGATTGCCCGTCTTGTTCAACTGGTAAATCTTTCAAAAGGTGGCGAACCGTTCAAAATGTCCAAACGGGCAGGGACGTTTGTGACTTTGCGCGATGTGGTTGAAGAAGTTGGCCCTGATGTGGTGCGATTTATGATGCTTTATCGCAAAAATGAAGCCTCACTTGATTTTGATTTACAAAAAGTGACTGAACAGTCTCGCGATAACCCCGTATTTTATGTTCAATATGCCCATGCAAGAATTTGTTCAGTATTTCGTAATGCTGACAAGGAGTTGGGTGCCGCGCTTGAATCAAAACCTTTAGATGAAAACATCTTGAGTTGCCTTAAAGATGACGCAGAATTAGCTACAATTAAGTCAATTGCAGAGTATCCAAGAGTATTGGAAGCAGCAGCCTTGGCACATGAGCCACACAGAATCGCTTTTTACCTGTATGATTTGGCTGGAAACTTCCATTCTTTATGGAATAAGGGAAAAGATAATTCAAATTTAAGGTTTATTGTTCAAGATTCATTAGATGTTACTATAGCACGGCTTGCATTGTTGCGAGCGATTCGCCAAATACTGGCAAACGGGTTAGAAATTCTTGGTGTAACACCAGTACAAGAGATGTAAGAGCGAAAGACGGTAAATGGCCGATAACACAAATAATTCTGGACGCAAAGGCTGGCGAGAGCGGGTTGGCGTCAAAAATGGAATGCCAAAACTGGCGGACGATTTTAAAACAGAACCAAAAATTTCACGCGGTCCTGCCGCAAACACAACGAGTTCTGGTGCACGTCCTGCACCACGCCCTGTTGCAACACCTGCTCCAATGGCACCAAGACGGTCAGTTACACCTGCACCATCTGCGCCACCACGTGCATCTGCACCTCAAGGTTCAGCAACGCAAGGCTCGGCTCCGCGTTCGGCGCCACCGCGCCCAGCACAGGCACGTCCAGCACCACCCAAACCACCTTCAGCACCTGTTAGTGTTAAGCCTAGCGATGCCTTTGGTGATCGTTTAAGAGCCCAACGAGAAGCCGCTGAAACTCTTGCTGCCAAGCGAGCGCAAGAAACACGCGATCGTTTAGCCTCTGGCGTGAGCTCATCTGGTGGTCCAAAATTCTCATTTGCAGAAGATGAATTGCGCGCGGCTCAAACAGAAGCGGCACCAGTTGAACAAGAACCAGTAGCGCCAGCTGCTCCTGCAGCACCACCAGCGGCTCCCGTTGCACCAGCAGCACCACCAATAGCCGAACGCCCTGCAGTGGCACCGCGCCCTGATTTACCTGCGCGCGCTCCAATTGGCGGACGTCCAGCACCGCGAACATATCAACCAAGTGATGCATATCGCCAAACACATGGTTATCGCGAGTTCGATCAAACAGGTGCACCAGCAAATGTGCCACCTAGAGCACCAACAAGGGCACCAGCACCGCATCAACCCGCAGCATACGACCGCTATGGCGCTGATAATGCGGCTGCACCAAGTCCTGCTGCGCCAAGCCCTTATGATCGTGGTCCGCGCTCATATACCAATGCTGAACCGCAAAATTATGCCGATGCAAACGATGACCTTTTTGAAAGGCCCGTTGCCCGCCAAACAGACCCGCGTTCAGAACTTCGTAATGAGGCACCTCATAACCCATCACGGGCAGGGGCCTCTGACTATACCGCCGCTTATCGTGATTATGACGATGCGTTCGATTATGATGAAGAGCCACGCAAAAAATCAGGCGTGTGGATTTTCCTTGTGTTGATGTTGCTCGTAATTGCGGCCATTGCGGCTGGAGCATACTGGTTTATAAATTTTGGATCAAAAATTGGCGGTGCAAAACCAGCATCGAATGTGCCAACAATTACCGCACCAGAAAAACCTGTGAAAGTAACACCTTCTGCACCTGATAATTCAGCAGTGCCGGGGCAGGTTAAACGCAAGAAAATTTACGATCGTATTCTTGGCGACCAAACGCTGGAACCCGAAAAATTAGTTCCAACGGAAGAAACACCAGTTCAGCCAGTAACGCCGGTGCCTAACAATAGTGGAACAGATGCTCCTACTGGAATTGAACCGCTTCCATTGCCATTGCCACCACCTCCAACGGTGCCAGGCCAGCAAGGTAGCCTTAGTGGAAAAACTAATAAGGTAGCCTCAGTCACGCCAGCGCCAACTTCGGGGCAGACAATGATTGCGCCAACGGCCAGCAGACCAGCAAACACAAAATCAAATCAGGGAGGGGGCCAAAGTGCCCCCTTACCTTTGCCGCCTGCAACAGAAACGCCAGCGAATGCGCCTGCAAATGCGCCTGCAGCGGCCAGTCCACCTGACATTGCTCAACCAACGGCATCGCAAACACCAGATGTAAAACCAGCGCCACTGCCGCGTTCTAAGCCAGCTATCATTGTTGCGCGTGCCCGCCAAGCTGCTGAACAAAGCAGGTTGGCTGCTTTGACCCGCAAAGCTGCACCGCAATTTCCAACAACTGGACCAGCTGTTGCACGGCCCGTAACGCCATCTGCCCCTTTAACAGGCGGTGGACCTGTTCAATTAAGCCCTGGAACCGCTGGCGGCACGAATTTCAATTCGGGAACAAATACACGCGCAGTGGTGAACCAACCAGCACCAACACAGCCAAGAACCAATATTGCAAGTTTACCGCAACCAACACAGCCGCGGACACCGCAAGCTGCACCCACCACGGGCGGCGGGTATGTGTTGCAACTATCAACATTTAAAAGCCGTGGAGGTGCAAATGCTGAGTACCGCCGCTTGATGAGCCGTCACAGTCGCTTATTATCAGGTCTTCAACCACAGATCACCGAAGCTGATCTTGGTGCAAATGGAAAATTTTATAAATTACGCCTAGGCTCACTGGCCAATCGCTCAAAAGCTGCTGGTTTGTGCAACTCATTGATTGCATCTGGTGAAAAAGATTGTCTTGTGCGCAAGCAATAATATCCTCACACTATAACGAATGATTCTATTCGATAGGTGGGGAATATATGTCGATTGGCGCAGTCATATCAGGGTGCAAAGGCACAAGCCTGACTTCACAAGAAGTTTCATTTTTTGAACGGACTAATCCGTGGGGGCTGATTTTGTTTGCCCGCAATATCGAATCTCCAGATCAAGTCAGCAGTTTGACCCAAGCGTTTCGTGAGGTTGTTGGCCGCAGTAATGCTCCTGTGTTGATTGACCAGGAAGGCGGCCGTGTACAACGCATGACCGCACCTCATTGGCGCAAATTTCCAGCAGCAAATAAATTTAGCGTTCTATATGATAGCGACCCAGTAAAAGCGCTTAAATATGTCCGGCTCATTTCCCATCTATTGGCAAAAGACCTTTACGATGTTGGTATCAATGTTGATTGCCTACCAGTGCTTGATGTCCCACAGCCTGGCTCACACGAAATTATTGGCGATCGCGCATACGGGGTTACTCCTGAACGGGTTTCCGTTATTGCCCGCGCCGCCGTTACCGGCCTAACCGAAGGCGGTGTGCTTGGTATAATCAAACATATTCCGGGGCACGGTCGCGCCATGTCAGATAGCCATTTGGCTTTACCCATTGTCGATACACCCCTTGAAGAACTCATTCATGGTGATTTTTTACCGTTTGCAGCTTTAGCCGATATTCCCATGGCGATGACAGCCCACGTTGTTTACACGGCAATTGACGATAAACAACCAGCCACGATGTCCAATATCGTTATATCTAGCCTCATTAGAGACAGCTTTGGCTATGACGGGCTGTTGATGACTGACGACTTATCTATGCACGCATTATCAGGAACCTTTGAACAGCGGGCCGCAAACGCTATCGCTGCTGGTTGTGATATTGCGCTTCATTGCAATGGCGACCAAGCAGAAGGCGAAGCCGTTGCTGAGGGCGCAGGAGCTTTAAGCGGGAAAAGCCTTGCACGAGCAGAATATGCCTTATCGAAATGTTGCAATCCACGGACATTTGATGTTGAGGCAGCAGAAGCTGCATTGGCTGAAATGATGGGCGAAACCGCATAGGTTTCACTTGACGTATAAAGTTTTCTGCGGACAAAAAATCAATATTTGCCCGAATCAATCAAATTTGAAGCATTATCTGCGGCTACAAGTGTCAGCATACACACGTTAACGCAGAGAAAAATTCGTGAGTGACGATAGCAACGAAAATTCAACAGAAACAGCAAATGCTCAATCTGTAGAAAACCCTAAAAGTCAGGACCAGAAATGGCCAGACGGAGAGGGGCCGTTACGCCTTGTCGAAAACGACAATGAAGCTGAAATAGACCCGACCTTAAAAGGGGCTTTGATTGTAGATGTAGTCGGTTTTGAAGGTCCGCTTGATCTACTGCTTGATCTCGCGCGACGGCAAAAGGTTGATCTTGCCAAAATATCGGTATTGGCACTTGCAAATCAATATCTTGATTTCATCAATAAATCCCAACGCATGCGGATTGAAGTGGCAGCAGACTATCTTGTTATGGCGGCTTGGTTAGCTTATTTAAAGTCGCGGCTTTTGGTGCCAAAGCAAGATGATGATGACGATGAAATTCCGGCCGAAGAATTAGCTGCAATGTTGGCGTTTCGCCTCAAACGGCTGCAAGCAATGCGCGATGCCGCAGCTCAGCTCATGGCCCGCAATAGATTGGGCGTTGATGTCTTTAATCGCGGGTCGCCAGAGCCATTGATCGTCGAAACAAAAACCATTTACGCCGACAATCTCGTTGATCTCATCAAAGCATATGCCACCAGACGTGAACAAAACATGGTTCACAACGACTATCATATTAAGAAGTTACCCGTTTGGTCGATTCAAGAAGCCCGTCAGACCTTAGAGGATTTAGTCGGTAAAATGGATAATTGGGGTCGCTTAGACCAATGGTTGATTGAATACCTTTACGACCCAGAAATGCGCCGCTCCGTTGTGGCATCTAGTTTTGCAGCAAGCTTGGAAATGGCCCGCGAAGGCAAGATTGAAATTCGCCAAGAAGATGCATTTAAACCAATTTATTGGCGCCGATCTCCACCAGATCCGATCGCTAACGATAACAATTCAGTACCTGCGTAAAGGTAATTTGGAGTAATAAACCCATGGTTAATAGTGTTAATGCTGGCAACGCGGTCCAAAAGGAACAACAAGTGATGTCCCAAGATACGCAAGATCCATCACGTGAGATTGCCGATGCAATAAACAACGTGACGCTGCATCCACAAGCTGACCATGGGCAGATGGTTCGTATTGTCGAAGCTTTACTGTTTGCAAGCGATGAGCCGTTAAGCGAAGAGTCGCTGTTAGAAGTGTTGCCCGATGGAACCGAGATAGCCCCCGTTATGCAATCCATTTCTGAAAGCTATGCTGAGCGCGGTGTTAATTTGGTGAAAATTGCCGATATGTGGATGTTCCGCACTGCCGAAGATTTAAGCTTTTTGTTGCGTCGTGAAGCAACCGCGCAAAAACGTTTATCAAAAGCAGCGTTAGAAACCATTGCCATTATTGCCTATCACCAGCCAGTTACACGCGCTGAAATAGAAGAAATTCGCGGTGTTTCAATTTCTAAGGGCACGTTAGATATTCTGCTTGAAATGGGTTGGGCAAAGCTGCGTGGCCGCCGTCGCACTCCAGGAAAACCAGTAACATACGGCACCACGCAAGAGTTTTTAGAGCACTTTGGTTTAGAAAACATTTCTGACTTACCAGGCCTTAGTGAACTCAAAGGGGCAGGGCTACTTAGCTCTAATCTACCATCTGGATTCTCAATTCCAATGCCACGTGATGAAGACGACCTTGGGCCTGATGAAATGGGCTTAGATGATGATTACGAAGAACCACCGTTGGAGATGCACCTTCCCGATTTGTCAGAAGATGAGGATCTAGGCGATGACAATGAGGGTGACGAGCCTCTTCGCTAGGCCTATCGTATAAAATTGAACTTTCTTTGCAGGAATGAACGGGTTTGCATGGTGAGCCTTGCCTCATTCCAGCACGAAAATACTTTAATCTATTAAAATGCGATACGCTCTTGAGTATTAAATTAGCGCAACAAGGGCACAATCAGGTGGAATTGCGAATGATTCTCGTGTAAACGATTCAGCCATGAATACAATGGCTAAGATTACAACGAGAAATAACAAAAAATCTTGGGGAACCAGAGGCACCGCCGCCATGACGTTTGGCGGCCGATTGGTTTTTGATAATGTTAGTTTGAGCTATGGCGATGTCCAAGCCGTGCGCAATGTATCTTTTGAACTTGAACCTGGCGAAATAATTTGTTTGCTTGGGCCTTCTGGTTGCGGGAAAACGTCTCTTTTGCGCTTGGCTGCTGGTGCTGAACAACCCAATGCGGGCCGCGTTTTACTAGACGATAAGGTGGTTGCTGATAGCACCACATTCACACCACCTGAAAAGCGCAACGTTGGCTTGATGTTTCAAGATTTTGCGCTGTTTCCTCATTTGAGCATTCTCGACAATGTTACATTTGGTTTGCAAGCCATGGATCGTTCGATCGCATTGGATGAGGGCCGCAAAGCCCTAGCAAGGGTAGGTTTAAGCCAATATGAGAGCAACTTCCCCAATGAACTTTCAGGCGGTGAGCAACAACGGGTCGCATTGGCAAGAACCATTGTCCCACGGCCAGCAATCGTTTTAATGGATGAACCGTTTTCAGGCTTGGATCAACGTTTGCGCGATAATGTCCGCCAAGAAACCCATTCTCTTTTAAAAGAGACCCGCGCTAGCGCCGTGCTTGTCACGCACGATCCTGTGGAAGCGATGGGTATTGCAGATCGCATTTTGTTGATGCGAAATGGCGAACTTTTACAGGTTGGCACGCCAGAAGAGTTATACCGTCACCCCGTTGATTTAGAATCGGCTAGGTTCTTTTGCGATTTCACCGAGGTTGAAGGTACGATCTCAGGAAATGTCATAGACACGCCTTTGGGGACTTATACTTTAGAAGACACCGTACCCGATGGTGATGCCCTTATGTTAATTCGCCCACATGCGATAACAGCGGCGGCGGCAGGGTCGAAAAAAGGGTTGACTGGCAAGGTCGTGCAATCAAGATTTTTAGGCGAGATCACCGAACTTTTGGTGCAGTTTCAAGAGCTTGACGAAGTTTTTATCAGAGCGTCAACCAAACACTTACCAAAACGGGGCGAGGTTCTAAACTTCACGGTTGATGACGAACTTGTTTTAATATTTGCATCTGACAGTACGCATACCCATGTTAAGGAACATGTGAGTTAGATCAAAGCAAGATGTTGCAGGGCGCACTAGTTTCTGCAATAGTGCGGACGAATTTTATATATATGGCCGAGGCAGGCTTTTTTTGGACATAGCCGCGGCAGGCGAAAGATTTTAAGGGAGTTAAGAGTAATGGGTGCGTTTTCAATTTGGCATTGGCTAATTGTATTGGTTGTGGTTTTGGTTTTGTTCGGCGGTAGCGGCAAAATCTCAAGTTTAATGGGTGATGTTGCCAAAGGCATCAAAAGCTTCAAAAAAGGCATGGCAGATGACGCTGAAGAAGTTGCAGAAGACTCTGTAAAGTCCATCGACAATGCTGCTAAAGAAGCAACAACTACAGTAAAAGAAAAAGCTGACAACAAAGCTTAAATCAAACGATTTTGGTGGCAAACTGGCCCTAACTTTGGTGTGGGCCGTTTGCACTAAGATGAATTAAAGGCATATCGCTATGTTTGATTTCGGTATTGGAATGCCCGAACTGCTAATTATTGGAATGGTGGCGTTAATCGTCGTCGGACCAAAAGACCTGCCTAAATTGCTAAAAACCATTGGCAAATATATCGGCAAGATCAAAAACATGGCCAGCGAGTTTCAAACTCATATTGATGATGCAATCAAAGAAACGGGCGTTGCTGATATTAAAAATGACCTTGAACAAGAACTAGGCGATGCTGGTGACTTCGACTTTGAAGCTGACTTCAAAAAGCAAGAAGAAGAGCTAACCAAAGTTTTTGAAACCGCAGCGGTCACACCTGGTGAAAAGTCTGCAACAAACAAAACTTCGGCTAAAGCAAAATCCAAAAAGGCTTCGAAGGCACCTGCGAAAAAAGCAGCCCAAAAAGCCACTAAGAAAACAGTCAAAAAAGTAGCAGCAAAAAAACCCGCAAAAAAAGCGGCTAAAAAGCCAGCAAAAAAAGCGTAAACGGCGGGGAATGATATGACCGAGACAGATTTAGAAGATTCAAAAGCCCCACTTATTGAGCATTTGATAGAACTGCGGACACGCCTGATCTATGCAATGATTGGCTTTATAGCAGCGTTTATCTTGTGCTTTACTTTTGCCAGCGATATTTTTAATGTTTTGCTGTTGCCTTATCAATGGGCTGTCGGTGAGGGCCAAGAAATTACGTTGCAATTTATCCGCGCTGAAGAAAAGTTCTTTACCAATCTGAAGATTGGTATGTTTGGCGGTATTTTCATTGCATTCCCAATCATTGCGACACAAATTTATAAATTTGTAGCTCCAGGCTTATATAAAAACGAGAAGGCTGCATTCTTACCATTTTTGGCAGCGACACCAATCTTGTTCCTACTTGGTGCTGCTTTGGTGTTCTTTTTCATTATGCCAACCGCGATGAAATTCTTCCTTAGTTTTGAACAACACGCAGGCGAAGGCCAAGTTGCGATTGAACTACAACAGCAAGTTGCTGGTTATCTCAGCTTAATCATGACGCTAATTCTGGCCTTTGGGTTTTGTTTCCAAATGCCAGTCATTCTCACATTGCTCGGCAAAGTCGGTATTGTTTCTGCTGATGGCCTTCGCGCAAAACGCAGGTACGCTATCGTTGGTGTGGTTACTTTGGCCGCGATTTTCACGCCGCCAGATCCATTTTCACAACTTGGGCTAGCCATTCCGTTGGTTGGACTGTATGAGCTTGCAATTATTGCCGTTGCGATGATTGAGAAAAAGCGCAATGCTGAAAATTCTGACCCAGGAAATGATGACGAAGAGCAAGATTGATTTCTCTGACATCTCTTAATTGATCTAACTGCGAACAGCGCCTATACAATCAGCAAACGATTTTAAAGATTCTGATTGGATATTGCATCATGTTCGACCCAAAGTGGATTAGGGATAACGCTGAAAATTTCGATAATGGCTTGGCCAGACGCGGTGTTGAACCGTTAGCCTATAAAGTTATCGAAATTGACAATGCTCGCCGCGCTCATATTGAAAAGCTCCAACAGGTTCAAGCCCGCCGAAATGCGGCATCAAAAGAGATCGGCAAAGCCATGGGCAGCGGCGATAAAGACCTTGC
>JAMOMM010000266.1 GCA_027067085.1 Hyphomicrobiales bacterium | reverse complement strand
TTTGCTTGAGCCAAACGAGCGCGGCGATCGCGCATATCAAGGCGACATAATAAGTCACCCTTTTTGACCACATCGCCTTCTTCAAAGTTGGTTTCTTCAACGATACCATTGGTGCGCGCTAGTACAGACACTTGTTTTTCGACTTGAGTACGACCGCGAATAAACAACGCAGTTGGGCGCATTTTAGTTTCGTAGGTTTCCACTTCAACCTTGAATAATTTTTGCTTTTTCTTTGGCTTGTCCATATTGGATTTTGTTTGCGATTTGGTATCACTCGCTGGCTTTAAACCCAAGGATTCTAAGTTACCAGAAGCAAACCAACCGCCAATAACAACAGCTATCAATCCAGCCCAAAGATAAGAACTACGCATTTTTCTGATCCTTACTTTGACCTTCAATTTGATCCTTATTGTGATCCAAAGTGCCGTCAACCAATGTTAGACTAGGTGTTTCATCACCTAATATTTGTGCCCTATTGTCTTCTAAAAACTTTAAACCTGCACCTAAACTAGCTTCACCAAATCCAGCTACAAAAGACATACTGGGGTGGTTGACTTGATGATCGCCAACACAGCACCGAATTTTTTCAATTTCATCACGAAGGTATTCAATTTGTGATTGATAAATTTGCGCCACGTGCTCTTTAGGCAAAAACTCTTGCAACATAATTTGAAACATAAATTCAGATTTAAATTTATCTTTTGCAGGATCAACCAACAAGGCTGCGGCTAATTCTTGGCGACCAAACGGGGTAATTGCATACACCTTTTTGTCGGGCTTTCCTGCTTGTTCTTCTGCGCGCACATTGACCAACCCCTCGGCCATCATTTTAGTTAGTGCTGGATAAATTGAGCCATAGCTGGCATCAATGAAGTGTCCAAAGACATCTTCTTCAACCATTTTTTTGATTTCATAGCCTGATGCTTCTTTAAAAGTCAGAATGCCTAAGCAAAGCGTGCGCACGTTCATAGAGGTCTGTCCCAGTTTGAATATTGGCTCAAATACATTACTGCGCCAATGAATTACTTTGAGCCCTTATATCAAATTGATATATATCAATCAAGCATATATCGAAAAAACATATATCAAACTAGCATATGGATAATTTATCGCGGATCAAGCTTGAGCTTTTAACCCAAGGGATGCAAAAACAGTGCTATAAGCCAATCAAACTCAAAGCCTTTTTGTATGTGGGCCATTGCATGACTTTCAACATTTCCAAAATCATCGCCGAAAATAACGCTGGAGCCAACAAGGCTTATAGTGAACACGTAAATTCTAAATTTGCCAAGGCGCTTAAAATAATTGGCTTTGACAAAACCTATGTCAAAGGCAAAGGCAGCTATCTGTTTGACGACAAAGGCACCAAATATTTGGATATGTTGTCAGGCTATGGCGCGTTTAATATTGGCCGTTCTAATTTGGTTGTGCAGCAAGCCCTTAAAGATTTCATCGATGGTGATTATTCAAGTCTTGTGCAAATGGAAACCCCTGTTCTGTGTGGTGTCCTAGGACATGAACTTAAACAGCGCATTGGGTACGACCTCGATAAGGTTTACTTTTGTTCAACAGGGGCCGAAGCCAACGAAACGGCCATTAAATTTGCTCGCCGCGCAACGGGCAAAAACACTGTTTTATATGCCTCCTCTGCATTTCACGGCCTTACCACTGGCGCATTGTCGATGAATGGCAGCGAAGTGTTTAAAGAAAACTTTGGCGACCTAACGGCATCACGAAAAATCCCTCTTGGTGATTTGGCCGCTTTGGAAGTAGAACTTGAAAAGGGCGATGTCGCCGCATTCTTTATCGAACCTGTACAAGGCAAAGGCGTAAACTTTGCCGCCGATGGTTTTTTGAGTGCAGCCTCAAAACTATGCCGCAAGCACGGGGCTTTGTTTGTTGTTGATGAAATTCAATGCGGCATGGGTCGCACCGGAAAGTTTATCGCGCTTCATCATGAAAAAGATGTGCAACCTGACATCGTCATTATTTCAAAATCACTCTCAGGTGGTTATGTGCCTATCGCGGCGGTGGTGATGAAAGAAGCTATCTTCAAAAAAACCTTTTCATCACTTGATCGCGCCGTTGTGCACTCCTCAACGTTTGGCAAGTCCAATTTCGCCATGACCGCGGGGCTTGCGACCTTACATGTCATGGATGAAGAAAATTTATGTGAAAACGCCCAACAAATGGGTGATCTTTTGGGCAATAAGCTGCTGGCCCTTAAAGACAAGTACGAGTTTATTCATGATGTGCGTTGGCGCGGCCTGATGCTGGCCATTGAGTTTGGCAAACCTAAATCTCTAAAATTGAAAACGGCGTGGGCAACCGTCAATAAAATCAACGAAGATTTATTTTGCCAAGCCATCACTATTCCACTTTTGCAAGATCATAAAATTCTTACCCAAGTTGCTGGCAACGAAATGAAAGTGATAAAACTCATCCCGCCGTTGACGATTAACGAAGATGATGTGGAATGGTTTGTTTCCGCCTTCGATAAGGTCATGAAAGATTTGCACAAATTCCCCGGCCCAGCGTGGGAAAGCCTTTCACGCATTGCCAAAAATGCCATTATAAAATAGAGCCTATTAAGTCTTCTCATGAAAAACCCAGCAAAAAAAACACTACCGTCAGCACCGAAAAGGCCCATTAACATATATGGCCGCCTTGCAGGGTTTTGCGGCCTGCATGCAAATCTCGTTGTGTTAATTTGGGTGGTTGTGGCAGCGGCTTCTATGGCGTTGGCTGGCTGGAAACTGGAAGTAAATACTGATCCTGGCAAAATGATTTCTAATGAGTTGCCATTTCGCAAAGCTTTTGTTGATTTCACACAAGCATTTCCCGCCAGTGACAATAATTTCATTGTGGTCGTGGAATCAAAATCTGGTGAAGCAGCTCGTGAAGCAAGCCACTCTTTGGTTGAATCTTTTCAGGCCTACCCAAAACTTTTTAGTGATGTGTATGCGCCGGGTCTTGGATCTTTTTTTGATCGCTTTGGTATTTTGTATCTGCCTGAATCAGATATTGCCAACATCGTGTCAAAAGTAAAACAAAGCGGCCCTATCCTTGATACCCTAATTAAAGCACCAAACTTTTCAGGGTTTGCCAAAGTGCTTGAACAAATGTTGCCCGCGATCAATGCAGGGCGCACACCAGATTCAATCAATGGTTTTTTGCGACAAGCCAAAATGACGGTCACAGCAGGTATTAAAGGCCAATCGCGTCCTTTAAACTGGTCAGCCATTGTTACGGGCAAAAAGCAAGAGATCCCAAAGCGTTGGTATATTTCAGTTAAACCTGTCTTAGATTTTTCTGAAATTGACCCTTCCAGCGCTGCATTGCTTCAAGCCCATCGCATTATCACTGACCGTGAAGTCACGCGATCAGGTTTGGTGAAAATATCACTCACGGGTGAAGCAGCGTTAAATGGTGAAGAATTTGAATCCGTCACCAAGGGGGCCATTCGCGCAGGGCTGGTTTCATTTGTTTTGGTGGTGTTGGTTATTTGGCTTGGCATGCCTGTCACGCGACTGATTATTCCCGCAGTATCCCTGTTGGTTTTTGGGTTTATGGCAAATATTGGGTTCGCGACCATTGCCGTTGGCTCCCTCAATATGATTTCTGTGGCCTTTGCGGTTTTATTCATTGGCCTTGGCATTGATTATGCTGTGCACACGGTTTTGCGGTTTTGGGAAGAGCGAGTGCGTGGGCGAGACACGTTGGCGGCCATTGCCGCTGGTGCCCATCATTCTGGACCTGCACTAGCATTGTGCACACTCACCACATCGCTTGCCTTCCTTGCTTTTATTCCAAGTGACTTTGTTGGCATGGCACAATTGGGGATTATCGCAGCAGGTGGTATTGTCATTTCCTTTATTGCCTCAATGACACTGATCCCCGCTGTCATTGCCAAACTCAACATCATACCAAAAGACAAGCACCTTAAAAAAGTGACCGTCTTGCCAAAGCCCGTGTGGCAACATTTACGTCTTGGCACCACCATCTTTACGGTCATGGTCGCTATTGCTGCAATTGTACTTTTGCCCGATGTGAAGTTTGATGGCGATCCAGTTAATCTAAAAGATCCTAAAGCTAAGTCTGTTATTGCCTTTAAAGAAATATTGAAAAATGAGCCGGGCGAGGCCTATGCCGCGCAAGTAATCGTTGCCAATGCTGAAAAGGCCGAGCAACTCGCCGCCAAATTAGCGCAACTACCAAGCGTCAAACAAGTTCGATGGCTCGATACTTTTTTACCTGCACGTCAGCGCGCAAAATTAGCGCAACTGTCTTCATTGGCAAGTATTATCCCAGCAAAACCTGATGAGGCAAAGGCTTTAACCGCAGAACAGCGCCGCGCCGCGATCACACGCATAAAAAACGTGCTTCTAACAATCGAAACAGCGCCGAAAGCATCTGCAAGCCTTAAACACGAAGCCTCAACACTGCGCCGTGCCTTGCTGGTGTTGGATATTCCAAAACCTGCGAGCGACAAACGTTTAGCGACCATCGAACGCGATATGTTTCTACAGTTCCCAGGGTTGCTTTCAATCTTAGGGCAAATGGCCATCACTGAACCACTTGATGTTCAAACCATAGATCGCGACATTGCCAAGCGTTATGTCACTGGTGACGGTCGCTGGCGGTTGGAAATTGTGCCCGCAAAGGATATGAGCGATCAGGCAGCGCTTAAAGCTTTTGTAAGCGATGTTCGCACCTTGGCCCCCAATGTGACTGGCACCCCTGTGGAAATCATCGGGGCGGCCAATGTGGTTTCTAAAGCAATGGGGCTTGCAACATTGGTGGCGCTGGGCTTAGTTTTGATTATATTGGTGCCTGTGCTGCGCGCCGTTGTACCCATTACGTTGGTTTTAGCTCCGCTTGTTCTTTCGGCATTACTGTTGTTGGCTTACACCGTTATTTTCAAATCTCCATTTAACTTTGCCAACGTGATTGTGTTGCCGCTCTTGCTCGGACTTGGTGTAGATTCTGCCATCCACTATGTCATGCGGGCGCGAGAAGACGGGGCAAAGCGCCAAGTGGTAGATACAACAACGCCGCGCGCGGTGCTCATTTCAGCGCTAACAACTATTGGGTCATTTGGGACATTGTGGCTTTCTCCACATAAAGGCACGGCATCTATGGGCGAACTTCTTACAATTGCCATACTTATAACACTTGTAAGCACATTGATTGTATTACCACAATTTATTGCTTGGACGATTGGGCGACACCACAAGAAACCATCACCGAAACAACAGGCCACAGAATAAGTGGTGGCAAAGCTGTCTATTGACGATGGGGTGGTGAAAGCTTAATTCTGACGAGAGCGTTTCATGTTTTGTTTGAGTTACAAACACAGCATAAAACGCAAGACCATCAATACCTTAAATAAGTCGTTCTGATTCAATGTAAACAAGAACGACTCTAGATTACTTTATTTTGAGCTGGAAACAAAATGGCTGTACCAATTATCCAACAAGTTCGTGTTGGCGCATACATCATGAAGCAAAAACTTACAGGGGTTAAACGCTATCCTCTTGTGTTAATGCTTGAGCCTTTGTTCAAGTGCAACTTAGCCTGCCCTGGTTGTGGTAAAATTGATTATCCAGACCCAATTTTAGCAAAACGCCTCTCCTTGCAAGAGTGCCTTGATGCGGTTGATGAGTGCGGCGCACCGATTGTTTCTATTCCTGGTGGCGAACCGCTAATCCACAAAGAAATGCCCGCTATTGTTGAAGGTATCGTTGCGCGCAAAAAATTCGTTTATCTATGTACGAACGCCCTGTTGCTACGCAAACGTATGAAAGATTACACGCCCTCACCTTATCTGACTTTTTCAGTTCATCTCGATGGATTAGAAGAAGAACACGACCGTGCGGTAGATCAAAAAGGTACTTTTAAAATTGCCGTCGATGCAATTAAAATGGCGGTCGAAAAAGGCTTTCGCGTCACTGTAAATGCCACATTGTTCAACAATGCCAAGCCCGATGCGATGGCTGAATTTTTTGATTTTGTTATGACGCTTGGGGTTGAAAGCATCACTATTTCGCCTGGCTATGCTTATGAGCGGGCCAGCGGCCAAGAATATTTCCTTAAACGCACTCATACTAAAAACCTTTTCCGCGAAGTATTCCGTTTGGGCCGCGAAAAGGGTCGCAAGTGGATGTTTAATCAATCCAGCTTGTTCTTGGACTTTTTAGCTGGCAACCAACAATATGAATGCACACCATGGGGCAACCCAACGCTGAGCGTCTTTGGTTGGCAAAAGCCGTGTTATCTGGTTGGCGAGGGTTATGTAAAAACCTTTAAAGAGCTGATGGACACCACCGATTGGGATGCATACGGCACAGGAAAATATGAAAAATGCGCCGACTGTATGGTCCATTGTGGCTTTGAACCAACAGCGGTTGCAGACACTGTTGCTCACCCTTTAAAAGCGTTAAAAGTGTTCCTTAAAGGTGTTGACACCGAAGGCCCAATGGCCCCTGAGATCGACCTTTCAAACCAGCGACCTGCTGAATACATGTTTGAAAAAATTGTCGAAGAGCAATCAACAGAGCAGCCGTCAACAGCTTCTCAAGGTGTTGAAGTATCGGTTAGCAAGAGCGCTTAACTGTCCGTGATCTAACCTGTGGTGAGAGCGACTTAATCTTGCTGACAGCAATCTTTGCGGTTCATTCCGTTGCAAAACGGAATGAATTGGCGCTCTGTCATCCCAAGAGTTATCAAATCTTAATTACTCTGGTAATTTAAAATTTGGCAATGCCAGTGTGGTGAGACCTGACAGATTAGCACGCGCTTCTCCGTCATTTTTCGCCAACCCTTTAAGGGCTTGCAGGCCCGGCCATTTTGTCACCAGCCCTTTAATCAGTTCAAACACTGATAACTCACCATTAGGTTTGAGTACCTTGTCAAACGCTGCAGGTATACTTTGCCCTGCCACATCACCCACCACTCGAACAGCAATGAACGGTAATCCATGGGCTTTTGCAAGGGCGGCGATTTTACCTGATTCCATATCGACCGCGCATGCACCTGTTTGTTCATGCAATTTTCGTTTGTCTGTAATGCTGGTAACGGGGTCAGTAACAGTGAGCAATGGCGATGATGTTACAAAATAGTCTTTTTCTATTACGGGCAAAAGCGCAGCGCGCCAAGCCAAATCTACTTGGGTATTTTGATAGGTGATGGGTTTATCATCATTTTGTAAAATCTCTTTGGGAATTACAATGTGTCCAGAAAACAATTGCGGATCAAGCCCACCGCAAATACCCAAACTAACAATGCCTTTAGCACCTTGTTTTATGGCTTGGCCTATCACCTGCTCACCATGAGGTGCGCCTGGCCCTGCTATAAAAACCAACGGTTCATTTGCAAAACCATTACCCTTTATAGACTTGTGCGCAATTTGAGCCTCATAGGCCATGCCTGTTATGAGGGCTATTTTATACACCTACATCCCCCACTCAACGCTGCGCGAGTTGCCGCGCTTTAGGGTGGCGTAGCGGCCCAAGGCCCATGTGGGGAAATAGGCTGAGTAACCGTGATAGCGAAGATAAAACACGCGCGGAAAGCCAACGGCGGTATAGGCTTCCTCGTCCCACTTTGCGCCATCGCGTGGTTGTTCATTAAGGTATGTTACGCCCTTTTCAACCGTGTCAGCATCCACCTCGCCCGCCGCCATTAGGCCAAGCACGGCCCAAGCTGTTTGTGAGGGTGTGGACGTTTTAACACTTTGCTTTTGGTCGTCCCAATAGGTTGCGCCATCTTCGCCCCAGCCGCCGTCTTCACGCTGGCACGCCTTGAGCCATGTCACCGATTTTTGCACCCAAGGTTCTTTCATATCAATACCAACCGCATTGATAGCGCATAGAGCTGACCATGTGCCGTAAACATAATTGGTTCCCCAGCGGCCAAACCAAGAGCCATCTTGCTCTTGTTCTGCCTTGATGAAATCAATGCCGCGCTTAACACATGGGTCGTCTTGTTCGTACCCTATTTGCGCCAAAAACGACAAACAGCGGGCGGCCACATCAACGGTTGGCGGGTCAAGCAAAGCGCCATGATCGGCAAAGGGAATCGAGTTTAAAAACTCAGCGTCATTATCAATATCAAATGCGCCCCAACCGCCATTGGTTGATTGCATACCAATGATCCATTCAGCGGCACGATCGATGTTTTCTTTGTATTTTTCAGCATCAACGCGGTGCAGCAACATGCCAACAACGGCTGTATCATCTACATCAGGATAGTAATCATTCTTGTATTGAAAGGCCCAACCGCCGGGCCGTAGATTTGGCGCGTTAATGGCCCAATCACCTTCAACCTCTAAAATCTGTTCAGCGGCCAGCCAATCACACGCGGCAAGCAGGCGTTTATCATCACGTTCAACACCTGATTCAAGCATCGCGTGGGCGGCCAGTGATGTATCCCAAATAGGTGAGACACACGGTTGGCAATAACGCGCACGGCCTTTGCGTTTATCGCGAGTTTCCACCACCAATTTCCGCACCGCGCCAAGAGCAACAACGTAGTCTGGATGCTCTTTATCGTAGCCCATGGCATGAAAAGCCATGACAGTATTGGCCATAGCGGGGAAAATAGCCCCCAACCCATCAAAGCCGTTCAGGCGCGGGTTCATAAAGTCAATGGCACGGCGTACAGCCTTTTTGCGGAATGGAAGGCGCGGAAAAACATGGCGTTCAAGCGGTTGCAAAACTTTATCAAGTGCGATGAAAAAATCACCCCATTTGCTACCCGTTGGATTTGTGTTCCACTTTTTAATCTCAGCAGTTGGAGTTTTGAACAACTCCTGACAATCAATATTACGCGGATTTTTTGCCACTTGGCGCTTTGATGCCAAAATCAGCAACGGCCCGATTACGGTGCGCGACCAATAAGCAAACTTCCAGATATTAACAGGGAACCAGCGCGGCATGAGCATCAATTCAACAGGCATAGCTGGCACACCGTGCCAAGGCACTTGGCCAAATAGCGCAAGAGCATAACGAGTGAAAACGTTAGATTTCTCAGCGCCGCCATAATTTAAAATGGCATTCCGTGCGCGCACCATATGGTCTGCTTCAATGTCATCGCCAACGATTTTTAGGGCGTAATAGGCTTTGACCGAAGCAGATATATTGAACTCGCCGTCATGGAACAACGGCCAACCATCATGTTCATCTGATTGGATGGAGCGGAGATACTCGCCCATTTCCACTTCAAGCTCAGGTTCTAAGTCATCAATATAATGATTGAGGAAGATATACTCGGCAGGAATGGTGGCATCAGCTTCAAGTTCATAAACGATGTGTCCATCATCTTTTTGCAGATCGAACAAATGCTCGCCTGCTTCTTTGGCATTTTGCTTTGCTAGTTCAATTTGGTTTTTCATTTGAGAATAGCCTTTGCTGCACTTACGCCAGAGCGTATTGCACCTTCAATAGTGGCGGGAAGACCTGTATCTGTCCAGTCACCTGCCAGCACTAAATTGTTTAAATGGGTTTTTGTAGGCGCGCGTTTTGCCAATTGGTCAGGGGTGGCAATGAACGTTGCGCGCTGTTCTTTAATCACCCGTGCGGGTGGAATTTTTGTTGGGTCGAGGCCATAAGCTTTTGCCACTTCGGGCCATGTAATCGCAGCAATTTCTTTACTTGATTTTTCTGCCAAGCCATGGCCAGCGCTTACTGTTACTGAAATGATGTCACCGCGCACAAACAGCCATTGCGAAACGCTACCGACCAACCCAAGCATTGGGGTTTTAGTTTTTGTTTCATCAAAGCCTTCAACTTGAAAATGCACGTTCACGATGGGGGCGAACTCATCAGGGGCGATAATGCCCTCCACCAGTGTCGGGGTAACCCACGGCGGGGCGGCAAGAACAACTTTATCATCTGGCCCAAGTGTTTCGGTTTTCTTACCCGCAACTATCGCCGTGACACGATTATTGCTGACTTGGATTTTACTCACCCGTTGGCCAAAGCGCACATCAGCTTTGCGGTAAGATAACCATTTTAGAGCGGGGTCAATAAACGTGTGCGATAGGCCTTTTTTGGCCACCAACGGTTTTGAAAACTCAGAACCCTTTGCAAGGGTTTCACGCAGCACGGGCAACATCAAACGCGCCACTGCAATATCTGGTGCGGTGTTGAGAACGGCGACTGAAAATGGCTCCCAAAAACGGCGATACATTTGGCCTTGTTCACCGAATAGATTTTTTACGGTGCGATTTCCTGCTGTGAGCAACTTTAATCCCGCGATGTAATCCATCATCGAGGTGCCTGGAACGCGCGTACTTTCATACAACACCCACAAAGGCACTGGTCCACGGTTAAAATTGATTGTCCATTCATCGCCCGTTTCAAGGTCGGCAAAATCAAAACAAGCCTTTTCAGGCCCGATCAAACGGGCGCTAGCGTTGATGGTTTCGAGCATGTTGGTAATGCTATAATTGCCCGATAGCATCAAATGGTTGCCGTTATCGATTAGGCGATCTAAGTGCGCATCGTTGAATGAACGCGCCCGCCCGCCTGCCTGATTGGCTTGCTCGTAAATGATAGTTTCATAGCCTTTTCGAGCCAGCTCAACACCAGCCGATAAGCCAGCCAAGCCAGCCCCGATTATGTGAACGCGCGCCACGAATTAGCCCCAGAGTTTTTTGGCGGCGATGGCCAATTTTTCAACTTTACCCACAAGGCGTTTATTGAACTTTGGGTCGGCAATTTGTTCATCACTCAGCGCCATCATGCGAACTAGATTGGCGTGATAAATATCGGCCATAATGTAGGAGGCGCGCATTTTTTTGGCGTCGCATTTTGCTAAAGCGGCATAGGTTTTTTCATATTCCTGTTCGGCTTCATTGGCCAGTTGTCGCCATAATGCGACATAGCCTTTTTGCTCCATAATATTTTTTAAATCGCTGTAATCAACGCCATGAGCATCAAGGTATTCTTTGGGCAGATATAAGCGCCCGTCGTCTGCATCTTCACCCACATCACGCAAAATGTTGGTCAGCTGTAGGGCGCGGCCTTGGTGGTGC
>JAMOMM010000265.1 GCA_027067085.1 Hyphomicrobiales bacterium | reverse complement strand
GGTGGCAAAGTTTGCGGGCTATGGTTTTAACAAAGCTCACTCTGCTTGTTACGCGTTCGTTGCCTATCAAACCGCTTACTTAAAAGCCAATCATCCCGTTGAATTTTTGGCCGCGTCTATGACCCTTGATATGGGCAACACTGAAAAACTGAGCGTTTTTACTCAGGAAGCCCGACGGCTTGAAATTACCGTGCGCCCGCCATGTATCAATAATACTGAAATCGAATTTTCAGTAAAGAACGGCGATCTGGTTTATACACTGTCAGCCCTTAAAAATGTCGGTAGTGCTGCAATTGAGCATTTATGTGAAATTCGCAATGAGGGTGGTCCGTTTAAAAGCTTTGGCGATTTTGCCACCCGAATTAATGGCCGCATTCTAAACAAGCGTGCGATTGAAAGCATGGCCAAAGCAGGGGCATTTGATACGTTCAACCCACACCGCGCCCAAGTGCTGGCAGGTGTTGAAGCTATTTTAGGCATGGCCAGTCGAACCACATCGGATGCAGAACGCGGCCAGAGCGATTTCTTTGGCGGTAGTGGCGAAGTTGAAGATGTGATGATGCCAGTTGCTGAACCATGGTTGCCATTGGAAAAGCTCACCAATGAATTTACCGCAATCGGCTTTTATCTTTCAGGCCACCCGCTTGATGATTATGTATCATCATTTGCCAAGCTGAATATCGACACCTACACAGCTTTTGTTGAAAAGGCGCTCAAGAAGGGTGCACGAGCTGGTAAGTTGGCTGGCACAGTTGTTTCCAAGCAAGAGCGCACCTCAAAAAGCGGTAACAAATTCGCTTTTGTCAGCTTTTCTGACCCAACGGGCCAATACGAAACCGTGTGTTTTTCTGATACCTTAGAAAAGTTTCGCGATTTGCTGGTGCCGGGCGATGCGGTGGTGGCGCGTGTAGAAGCCGACGTGGAAGGTGAAGAGGTGAAGTTGCGCCTTACTTCGGTCGAAAAGCTAGACAAAGCTACTCAAAACGTTGCCCAAGGTCTGACCATATTCATTAATGATGATAGCCCACTAGAAAGTATTGCAAAACGCCTAACCAACGGCGGAAAATCACCTGTGAAATTGGTGGTCCAAGTCGAAAATGGCCGCGAGATAGAAGTCGTCCTTGGCCGTAAATATACGATCACCCCGCAAATTAAAGGCGCGATTAAATCTATACCCGGTGTGATTGAAGTCACGGATTTATAACGTCATACGAAAAGTTAAGGGAGCATTGAAAAGGTTATGGAAATGATTTTTGTAATAATCAGTATCGTAATTTTTATTATTCTAGTTGTCTTGCCGATCGTTACGTTTATCAGGCTTTCAAATTTAAAACGCAGACTGTTTGATTTAGAAGAAAAGAACTCAGACCTTTCAAGTATTGTTAAACGCCTTATCGATAAAAAGCAGCCTGCCAGTCTCTCGGTAAGCAAGGAGCAAGTCAGTAGTGCTCTCAAACAATCAGACGAACCTGAAGTTTCTCAGGCAACGAAGTCCGCTGATGTTAAAGCTATAGATGAACCACAAAATGAATCAATATCAACGACTAAAGACCCAATAGTTGAATCAATTGATGAACCAGAAAACGACAATGCAGTTCCCAGTGGTACGGATACTGTTTCAACAGGTCGCAACTTTGAACAAAATATCGCCTCGAAATGGTTTGTATGGATCGGTGCGGGTGCCATCGCAATTTCAGGCTTGTTCCTTGTTAAATATATCGCTGATCGCGGTATTCTGACCCCACCCGTCCGAATGATTTTGGCTTTTGGCATGGGCGCTGTTCTAGCCCTTGGCGGGGAATGGTTGCGCCGCAAACCGATTCAAAAGGTAATGGCGAGCATAAGTCCCAATTACGTTCCGCTTGCTCTCACTTCGGCAGGGCTGTTCATTATGTACGCCTCTGTTTTCGCTGCCTATGCGCTGTATGATCTCTTGCCGCCCCTTATTGCCTTCGCATTCATGGCTGGTGTTTCGATTTTGGCCTTTGGTTTGAGCGTGTTGCAAGGCATTCTGGTTGCAATTTTAGGATTGCTTGGTGGCTTAATTACACCAGCTTTAATTCAAACCGATGCACCATCGGTTATTGGTTTGTTTGGATATTTGTCTGTTGTTGTTGCCTCATGCGTGGCGGTACTGCGTTATCGCCCTTGGTGGGGGCTGGGGCTGATTGCCGTTGCAGGCAGTGGCATTTGGGTTCTGCTATGGACCGCCGTGAACTATGAAACTGGCGATGAAATGATTATCGGTCTGTTCTTATCATTGGTTGTGGCGTTGTTTAGTTTAATTGTGACTGTCGACACCCAGCAGAGCGGCGATATGCCGATT
>JAMOMM010000264.1 GCA_027067085.1 Hyphomicrobiales bacterium | reverse complement strand
GTTTTGGCGGAACAAGCGATCAATATGGATGACTTGAGCACTGATGTTCTTGCGGGTGAAATTAAAAATGCCCAAGAAGATGTCAATGATGCAACGTCAGATGCCAAAAAGCATAAAGCGCAAGAAATGTTAGATCAACTCAAGCAGCTTGAAGCATCTCTTTAAGTCTTTATAAAAAATATTTCTCTATCAAATTAACAAGGGGCCGTTGAATTTTCATCGGCCCCTTTTTATATAAATCATCACGATCGTATTTATTACTCTTTGATCTCAGTAATGCGTAGTAAGTTGGTTTTACCTGGCGT
Organism: Hyphomicrobiales bacterium; assembly: GCA_027067085.1. Lineage (GTDB taxonomy): Bacteria > Pseudomonadota > Alphaproteobacteria > Rhizobiales > Aestuariivirgaceae > JALWJW01. The sequence continues at coordinate 10,764 of JAMOMM010000264.1, read as the reverse complement.
GTTCAATGGAACACCAGCGGTAATAATGATTAGATCACCACGTTTAGCGAACTTTTCTTCAACTGCAATGCGGACAGCGCGTGCTTCCATATCATCTTGATCTTTAGCATCTTCAGTTAAAACGCAATGTAACCCCCAACCAAGGGCTAAGCGCCGCCATGTTTTAATGGAAGGAGTGAGTGCAATGATCGGCACTTCGGGGCGTTCGCGAGAGGCCCGTAACCCTGTGGAACCTGAACCTGTGTAACAAACGATTGCAGCCACATGTAGGGTTTCTGCAACAGAGCGGGCTGCTGAAGTGATTGCATCGGCAGTTGTTTGTTTTGGTGTTGGCCGTTGGGCTGCCAGAATGCCGCGATAGAGCGGGTCACCCTCAACAGAAATCGCAATCTTATGCATTGTTTCAACAGCTTTTTCAGGCCATTTACCCATTGCAGATTCAGCTGATAGCATAACCGCGTCAGCGCCTTCAAAGAATGCTGCGGCGACATCTGAAACCTCAGCGCGCGTTGGCACAGGTTCATCAATCATGGACTCGAGCATTTGCGTTGCCACGACAACAGGCTTGCCTGCTTTTCTAGCTTTTCGGGTAATTCGTTTTTGCCAACCGGGTACAGTTTCAATTGGTAGTTCAACGCCCAAATCACCCCTTGCGATCATTAGTGCTTCGCAAAATGGAATGATGTCATCAAGGTAAGTAAGTGCTGTTGGTTTTTCAATTTTTGCAATAATGGCTGCGCGACCGCGAACCAATTTTCTGGTTTCGGCAACATCGGCAGGTCTTTGCACAAATGAAAGTGCAATCCAATCCACGTCATCTTGACATGCAGCTTCAAGGTCGGCGCGATCTTTTGGTGTTAGCGCGGGCATTGGTACTAAGGTATCTGGTAAATTCACCCCTTTGCGGGCTGATATTGCGCCGCCGTAAATCACTTTCGTGGTGATTTTATCGCTGCTGCACGCCGTTACTGTCACACGTAGACGTCCATCATTGATGAGGAGGTCGTGTCCAACTTCAACAGCTAGGAAAATTTCTGGGTGGGGTAAGCATACACGTGTTAAGTCGCCGGGCGTCTCATCCATATCGAATGAAAACTCTTGACCTGTTACAAGAGTGACTTCGCCGTCGGCAAACGTGCCAATGCGTAATTTTGGGCCTTGCAAATCAGCGAGAACACCAATGGGGTACTCGTGCTTTTTTTCAACTTCCCGGATTAAGCCATGGAGCTTTCGCATATCATCATGACTTGAATGGCTCATATTTATCCGGAATACATCGACTCCGGCTAAAAATAGTTTTTCGATCATCTCTAGTGTATCGGACGCTGGTCCCAGTGTTGCGATGATCTTTGCGTTACGTTCACGCCTCAAAAGATTATTTCTCCGATTTTGCAGCACTGGTTATGGAGATTGACCAATCTAGCTCTTCGCCTGTGTCAACTTCATAAAAGCCAGTACGCTTTGCTTTGCGTTTTTCGCAGTCTTTTATACCGCGAATGGTGAATAGCTTTTCCTTGGTGCACATCATGGCTGTGCCGCCCCAGGAGCCGCCGGCTTTGTAATCGATTGCGAAGATATAATAGTACCGAGCTATCAATGGCCCTTCGAGTAGGGTTTGACAAACATTAGGCTCAACATTCCACCAGCCTTCGCTTGCCCAGCCCTGTTGGTCTTTATAACCAAGAGCCACGCCGACAAGATTTGGTGTTTTGTTACAGAGTTTTAAATCTGCAAGGGCAGTGCTCGATGAACTTGTTAGAGCACCAATTGCTACAAATGCAGCAAGGCTTATCCCTGATCCAAATTTGGAAAATAATGTTGGTGTCTTCAACTTCGCCTCCTGATTCATCACAAAATTTTGACGAATCTAATTACACATAGAACTATAGTCTTTTTTACCCCACCACGGGAATAGCGCGATTTGTCCACCCTTGCAAATACGAACTAACAAATCTAACTAGAAATCTGTTTAAAATTTAATTGCCAATTAGGCTATAAGATGGCAGTTGGCCATAACATTTATTATTATTACTCTAAAGTCTTCAAAAAATGACCGCGCTAGAAAATAAAACTCACCTTCACCCAACAAACCGCGAGGAGGGCAATCCTGCATTTGAAACGCTGGAAGGTCGCCCTGACAGTGGAATTGTGATTATCAGCGATCATGCGACTAATATTGTACCAGAGGCTTATAAACAGCTGGGGTTGCCCCCTAGTGAGTTTGAACGGCACATCGCGTATGATATTGGTGCTGAGAGTTTAACGCGTTATTTGGCAAAAGCCATTGGTTGTCCTGCTATTATGTCGAGGTTTTCAAGATTACTGATTGACCCTAATCGGGGATCAGATGATCCAACGTTGGTTATGCGGTTGTCAGATGGGGCAATTGTGCCGGGCAATGCGCAAATTGATAGAGAAGAAAAACAACATCGCATAGATACGTATTACCAGCCCTATCATGATGAAGTCGCTCGGGTGATTGATTTTAGTGTGCAAGCTGGGTATCCACCGTTGGTTTTTTCGATTCACAGTTTTACCCCGTTTTGGAAAGGTGTTGCACGGCCGTGGGAGGTTGGTGTGCTGTGGGAAGGCGATGATCGTTTTGCACGACCGCTGATTGATTATCTGAGCTGCGATAAAAGCCTTAATGTCGGCGAAAATGAACCCTATGTTGGCGGCATTGAGGGCGAAAGCCTTGATAAGCACGCACGGGCGCGTGGTTTATCAGCTGCTTTGATTGAAATACGCCAAGACCTGATTGGAGATAAAACAGGTGTGGACGAGTGGGGAAATCGACTTGCACAAATTTTGCCTAAAATTCACAATGAGCTCAAAGTTTAGATAATATTATACAGGAATAGTTTTATGGAATCTGATGTAACTCAAAGCGTTGCGCAAAGCCAAATTCGGTCAATCGTTGAGCGCATTGAACGGCTTGAAGAAGAGAAAAAAGCGATAGCTGACGACATTAAAGAAGTTTATGCCGAAGCCAAATCAAATGGTTTTGATACCAAGACTTTGCGTAAAGTTGTGACGTTGCGCAAAAAGGATCGGGCTGAACGCGAAGAAGAAGAAGCGATGCTTGATCTGTATCTCAATGCAATGGGCATGATTTCAGCAGGGCTTTCACAAGATTAAACCTTAGAGTGCCTATCACACCAGCGCCAGCGCCTGCCAAGCAGCGACTATCAAACCAGTAAAGCACACCTAAGATTGCTAGAATGGATGAGGCTTGTTGTAAGCGTAATTGGGTATTGCTCATGCCAAGTGCGTATAAATGGGGTAGGTTTGCGTACTTACTACGTAGATCTCGGTATCTTGCAACAGTTAACTATATTTTCTCCCTGAGTTAGAAAAAATGAAGTGTGGCGGACAGTTAATTTGGTCTGCTTGTTTCTTTTTTTATATTATTTCAGGAAATCACAAAAATGGTTACAGGTATAAGCAATGCGGGTAATGCGTCTGTACAAACAGATGCGCAGTTTTTAACTTCAGCTGCTGCAAAGCTCGGCATTGATGGCGGGCAAGTTTCTGCGTCATTTACTGATAAGGGTGAAAGCTTCACGCTAACGGGTGAAGTTAAAGACAAATTTGATTATGAAGGTTCAAATGAAGCCTCAACAAATTTAGAAGTTTCAACGTCGTATGGTGATAATTCAACCTTTTTTGTATCCGCAAATTCGACATCAAAAAATGGCGATGTGTCTGATAAATACACTGCTGGCGCCAAGTATTCATCTGATGTGGATGGAAAAAAACGTACTGGCCAGTTAACTGTATCTAATAAAGATGGTGACACCAGTTATCAGGCAAAAGGCAGTTTAGTTGATGCGCTAACCGATGATGCAACGTTGTCGATAAACATGCAATTTGATTATGCTGGCGAAGAAGTTGCAGTAAAAAACTCTGCTAAACTTGATCTGACATTTGACGATAGTTCTATTGATTCTCTTACAATCGGTGAATTTATGGATACGGAAAAAGGTTCAGGCTTCACGTTGTCCGCAGATGAAAAATTCTCTGATAAATTGACCGGATCTGCAAATGTGGGTGTTTTCGATAATGGTTCAAGCATTGCTTCTGTGGGCGTTACTTATGCGGCAAGCGAAGATACATCACTTTACGCAAATGTTTCTAGCTTTGAGCAAGAAGGTGTTGATACATCTTATGGCGCACAAGCTGGCGTTAAAACTAAATTCAATGACAGTTTGGCATTAGAGGTTGGTGGCTACAGCGGTGATTATACCGAATTTAAAGATGCCAGTGCACCCAAACCACACGATGAAGGTGTTTATGCAAATCTAAGTTGGAAGTTTTAATTCAAGAATAGCTGATCTTGTTTTTAGTAACAGGATCAGTTTTTTTGTTTAAGGGTAAGAAGATGACAGATATTTCCATAAAAGATGTTTTTACAAACGTATTTGGTTCTGAAAAAGAAACAACGTTCGATCAAGTTAAAGATAAGGCGAAGTTAGACAGATCGAAATCAGATAAAGCACAAGAAACCCCTCTTGAAAAACTCAAAGGTGTTAAAATTCACGTGACAAAAGAATATGTCAAGGAACATGGCACAACGATTGTTGGCACCAAAGGTGATGATATTTTTATTGTTGATGCTGATGTTAAAAAGTTTGATATTAAGGGTAATGGGGGTAAAGACAAAGTTGTGATTAAAAAGCCACTGCCTGAAATTAGCTTTCCAAAACTTCCCAATGAGTGACCTTATAGGATCATCCAGTATTGTCTGAGTAATGCTGCTTACTTCCCTCTTAACTCACTGTTTTACGGTGAGTTTTTTCTTGGGTAGAGCTTAGTGGGGAGGGGGGTACGTAGATACGTAGGTTGCCTAAGTAGTTTACCAGAATGGGTTTTAACCATATTTTTTGGGATAGTTAATTTATCAAATCATAGAGTTTGAATGAAATTAAACTGGAAGGATAAGAAAATGGGCTTAGGAAGTATTATTGGTGGTGTTGTAGGTAGCATCGTACCTGGAATTGGAACTGCGATTGGTGCAGGTATTGGTGGTGCAATTGATGGCGCTGGAAAATCTGATGGCGGTGGTGGCATTGGCGGCATGCTTGGTGGCCTTATGGGCGGTGGCGGCGGCATTGGCGATATGCTTGGTAGTGTCATGGGCGGCGGCGGTATGATGGGTATGGCCACTCAAATGCTTGGTAGTTTGTTTGGTGGCAATGATGCCAGTGCAAATAAAGAACCTGCAAATAATATTATCAACCAGATTGTTAATTTGGTGATGCAGCAAATTAATGGTGGTGAAGCTCAACAAGTCGCTGCCCCTGCTGTAAATGGCCCGAGCCAAAGTAGTGCACAAGTTCATGCCGAAGCATGTTGTCATCATGCTCAAGAATATTCTTGAGTCAAAAATTTAATGCAGGCTTTATCTGTGTTTCAATTCAAACCCGTTGCTCTGGCAGCGGGTTTTTTTGTGCGTGATGGTTAACAAAAGAGGTCATTAGACTGTCAGAGTACGTAGTACGCATTTCTTCTACGTATTTTACCAGAATGGGTTTTTTTCTATGTAACGGGCATTGTGGTTTTATCGAATTAGAACAAAATTAAAAAGGAGATAGAAAATGGGTATTGTAAGTGATTTTGCTGGTAAACTAGCAGGCGACGTTGTTGGTAGTGTTTTAGGCGACCGTGCTGGTGATAAATTTGAAAACTTTACAAAGAAAGCGGTTGGCTTTCATGAGGCGATCAGCCCAGGTGCTAAGTTTACTTCGAATTTAATTGATTCCGTTATCGGGCAAGACAACAAGCAAGCCCGTCCTTCAACAGCTCAAAATGTTGAACATCACTGCTGCCACCATGTAGATCCGCAACCTGTAGACACTCCAAATACACAACAACCTACTGATTTTGCCGATATGGATGGTGTTGATGGTAATGTTGTTCAAAACGATCATGATTGTCCAAAGCCTGAAGGTAAAACAATCATCGTTGACCAAAAGTATTTAGATGAACATGGCGGTGTTGTGAAAGGTGGTGATGGCGATGATACTTTCATCATTAAAGGCGACCTTAAAGATGTAAAAATTGTTGGTGGCAAAGGTGATGATACAGTTATCGTCAATGGCTCTTTAACGGATGCAAAAATCAACCTTGGTGAAGGTAATGATACATTTGTTAATAATGGCAAAATCTCAGATGCAAAAATCAATCTTGGTGAAGGCAATGATACAGCCATCAATAATAGCAAGATGGATGATGTGATGCTCAACGCTGGTGCCGGTGATGATACGGGTGTCAACAATGGTGAAATCACTAATAGTGTTCTTGATGGCGGTGCTGGTAAAAATACAGGCACAAATAACGGCACACTTACTGATAGCATTCTGAAAAACTGGTCGAGTTCTGCTAATCTCAATTGCGATAATGACCCAGTAACTGAACAACCAGAAACCCCTGTTGTTGAAGAGCCAGAAACCCCTGTTTCAGAAGACCCTGCCGTTGATGACAATCATGACTGCCCAGTGGAAGAGCCTGTTGTTGCCATTAAAGATGGTGCCCGCATTTGGGGTGATCCGCATTTTGTTGGTGCTGATGGCGGTGAGTATGATGTGCAAGGTGAAGCTGGTAAAACTTACAACTTGTTGTCTGATGATGGCATTCAAATTAACGGTAAGTTTGAAGACTGGAAAGGCAATGGTTCTACAATTGTAGGTGAAGCTGGTGTTGTTCTTGGCGACGATCAAATTAAAATCGGCAAAGATGGCTCTCTAGAAATCAACGGTGAAGTCATTGATTGTGACGGTGTGTTCGCTGACGGCAAAGTTATTAAAGAAGGTAATAAGGTCACCATTAAAGATGAAGAATATGATGTCACGTTCCATCAAACTGGCGATTATATCAACATTGATTTTGCAAGTGAAAATGTAAATGCTGATGGTGTTATGCCTCATGGTTTGTTTGGTCAATCAGCTGATGGTGATGGCGAAGCACGTAATGGTGATAAAGGTACTGGCGCTCAAGGCGGCGGTGCGATTGACAATATGTTCGACAACAGAACTAACGCTGGTGATAAAACAACAGTTGGACAGTATGAAGTTGAAGACTTGTTCGATACTGATTTCACCGAGTTTAACCGTTACGGTTAAGCTGATCCAAAAATGTGAAAAGGGGGACAAAGGCATTCGTTTGGTTTTTGTTCCCTTTTTTAATGCGCGAAACAGTGAGAGTTTGGGTGTGTTCTACTTTTATACCCAAAGAACGGTGTGACCTCTACGTAGTTGTCTGCGTAGTTTACCACACTGGATTTTAGTGAAAAAGTTGCGCAGAGTTGAGTATAGAGGCCGCATTGGCCGTAATGAATTGGACTGACATCGTGGGCAATTTACATATTGAAAATTCGAACTTTTCCTTAGAAGGGGCCGCTCAAGCCCTTCAGCAAAAAAACGCCGAATCGGCCTCAACAAAACTTGCGTTGGCATTTGAAACTGAAGTGGAAAGTAGACGCGAGCAGAAACTTCCAGACGGAAAAGTGCAAAGCAAAACAGTTATTGTCGACAATGACGGTGATGTTGCTGTTTCCACAAATCATGCCGATGATGCTGTTCAACAAAGCAATGGCGATACGACAATTGATACAGCTTCTGCAACTGTACATGTTGAGTCCGATGAAACCTTGGTCCAAGTTACAACTGATGCAAAAACGGTTGAAGTCAGTGGCAATGATGGTGATGTGCGTGTTGCAACAGAACAGGTTGGCAATTTAGAAGCTGTTTCTGGTGATACCACTGTGAACGTTGAATCAGATGGTGGTGAAACCGTTGTGGTCGCCAGTGAAAATGAGCTATCAGTTTCCGTTCAAGACGGCAGCGTGATTGTTGAAACTGATGGCGGTGATGTCAATATTTCTGTTAATGACGGTGATGTGATGATCGTAACCGGTGAAGGTGAAGATGTCATTACTCTTGATGAAGCGTCACAAAGCACCGGATCTCAGCAAAACCAAAACAATGAAGCAATTGTACTGGCTGGTGACGGTGATGACACAGTTTATGGTGGCTTTGCCAATGATGAAATTCTCGGCGAAGGCGGTGATGATGAGCTCTACGGTGGCTTTGGTGATGATACCCTAGATGGTGGGTTAGGCAATGACTACCTTAATGGGGGTTGGGGTGATGATGTTGCTTTTGGCGGTGAGGGAGACGATTATCTGGTTGGTGAATTTGGCGATGATACGCTTAGCGGCGGTGCTGGAAATGACAGAATTTACGGTGGCACTGGCCAAGACCTCTTACTTGGGGGTGATGGTGATGATCGTATTGGCGGTGAAAGCGGGAACGATCAAATTGACGGCGGCCAGGGCGAAGACTTGTTGTTTGGCGGTGATGGGGACGATAAAATAAACGGTGGTCTCGATGACGATACCATCTATGGCGGTTACGGAAATGACCGGCTATATGGGGGCCAGGGTGATGATTTTATTGCAGGTGGATACGGGGATGATTTAATTGCTGGTGGGGAAGGCAACGATACTCTTTATGCAGGCTATGGAAATGACACTTTGGATGGTGGCACTGGAGATGACTATTTGGTTGTAGGCAATGGCCAGAAAATTGTTTTTGGTGGTGAAGGTGATGACACCATGGTGTTGCCAGGTAGACAAGACGATTACACATTCTATCAACGTGAAGATGGAAAATTGGTTGCAGAAAGAGGACCAAATGTGGTTGTTTTCGATCAGATTGAAACGCTTGAGTTTGCTCAAGGGACTGAAATGTCCGTCGATGATTTAGTGTTTTCTGATATTGCTGATGCAAGTGATTTTGCCCGCCAAGATGTTGGCGAAGCTGGGGCAACCTTTATGAATAATAATGATGGTTTTTTTGAGCGAGGCTTTTCTGATGCGTTTACTTTGATGCAGTCAGACATAAGCATGACGACTTCTTATCGTGAATCTCTAGATAATGAAGTTGAGAAAGAAAAACAAAGCGGCCAAACAGCTGAACAAGAGGAAATGGCGCGGAAATTGCAAGGCGTTGCTTAATAGATAAACCAGCACGATATATGTGCGTAAAGTAGAATAAAGATTGAGTTGTAATATGGATAAAATTGGTTCGCAAATTTCAGATGTTAAAAACATCGCTTCAAATGGGGTGGGTAAAGCAGAGAATGATAAGTCTGCGTTTGATGACCAACTTGCAGCACAGCGTCGCAAAATAGGCACACCTGTGGTTAAGTCTATGGATCCTCAAGTGACGACAATACAGTTAGGCAAAGTCATGTCTGCTGCTGCGCGAACTTCAGGCGAAACCGCTGCGGTTTATGAAACAACTCGGACTGTTGGTCTGGGTGATTTGGTTGATAATTTATCTACTCAAAACAGCTTTGGCGCCGAATCTAATATCAAATCTTTACTGAAAAATATTCCGCAAGATCAGTTGCCAGAAGTTGCTATTGTTTCGGCTGAAAGTCTGGGAGAAAATGCAGTGACGTTCACATCGGCCGTCATTGGCGACACGATGTTTTTGTCGGAAAAAGTTTATGACAATTGGTGCTGTGGTCAAGATGAGGGCCAGCTAGAAGTTGCGCTTGAAAACATCACATCCAATTGGTTGGCTTCTTCGTAAGCTAGAATTGTATTGGTTTATATTGGACCAGTACGAGTTGTCTAAGGTACTGGTAATTTTATGTGATGTTTGCGATTCAAACAAACATGAAGTGCTTAAATAAACATTGTTGATAAAAATGCCTTGCAGTTTCTTGAATGGAAGATGCAAGGCGTTTTTTGTTCTATGATGGGGTTTTCTCAAAGGCTGAGAGAGTATATGAGATTCAAACAAAATATGAAACGCTCTAGTACGTAATTTTGATTGTTCGTTGCCCGCGATTAACGGCGACATAATTTCTTGAAATGGCGCTGACTTTCCAACCATTTTTGATGGTCTCGCCAATTTTTGCCATTTGCCCATCTGCAAAAACAACAACCCGGTCATCACCATCTAGCCAAATGCTTTTGATGACAAGCTTTAGGTTTTGGACATTGCCTGTAGTGACTTTGTTGACCATTTCGGCGATGTCAGTCTGGCTATCGTACCATTGTAGCACGGCACGCCAGTTGTTACGTTGTTGCTCTGAAATTACACCCGATACCTCGACAGTCCCAACAGGGCCTTTTTGGATCGTTAGGTATGTGTTTAGTCCTGCTTGAATAAGCTGTTTGCGAAGCATCACCGTGGTTTGAGCCTGGCGCTGAATATTTGGAATATATGCGCTTGGAGATGTTTGGGCGACAACTGCTTTTGGAGCATTGTCAGTGTTTGCGACGGCTTGTTTGATATGAGAAAACCCAGAGGCAACAACTGCTGTAACGAGTGCGCCAAGAACGATGCTGCCACCAAGTAATAACACTGGCTCGGCAATTTTTTTGACTGTTTCGGTACTGATGTTTCGACTTAATTGTATTGCAGTATCACCAAATGTGATTGTGCAAGGCAGGCTCATCTTTGCCCATTGAGCTGCGCCCAATAGTTGCCCATCGCTTAAAGTAACGGAACTGTTTTTCGCAATGATTGTTACCTGATTATCAGCAAAGGAACCTGGACTAATCGCGAAATGTGTTTCAGCAACTTTAGATGCAAGCAAAACGACATCATCGTGGGGGGAAGAGCCAACGGTAATTGTCTCTTTATGGGTAATGGGGAAGCATAATTGAGCACCACTGTGCGCGCCAGTTGAAATTTTTACAGTTAATCCGCAGCGATCTTTAAGGTTAGATAAATTCATGTCATGGAA
>JAMOMM010000263.1 GCA_027067085.1 Hyphomicrobiales bacterium | reverse complement strand
ATGCGCGGGCTATGTTTAATTTTCAAAGAACCCATTCCCCACTACGCAAAAGTGTGACCTTAGAAGACGTTGGTGGCAGCGCACTCTACTTATTATCTTCAATGTCAGGTGGGGTGACAGGGGAAGTGCATTTTGTTGATGCTGGATACAATACGATTTCAACACCAAATCCAAAAGACTTTTAAAAACGGCAGGGTACAACTTGCACCCTGCCTTTGTTGACTACACTTTTACAACCAATTTTCCATTGGCTTTATTGGCTTCCATTAATTCGTGCGCTTTAACAATATCGTCAAACCCAAACACCTGATCTGGCTTTGCTTTAAAAATGCCCGCTTCAACTTGATCGATTAAGGTTTGAAACGGGATGTCACTTAATGGGAAATCTTTAGTCCCTAATACAAAAGCACTACCAAAAAAACTCAACTGAACACCACTTGGCATTTGCATTAATGGGTTAAAATCAACCAACGGATCACCGCCTCCTAAAAAGCCGACTAGACAAACCCGACCGCCATGCTTAACGCAGGCAAGACTATCAACAAGGGTTGAGTTGCCAATGATATCAAGCACAGCATCAACGCCGCCGTGATAACGCTCAGTAATTAATGATGCCGACAGGTCATCATGCAACAACGGCTCAGCACCAAGTTGCTCTAAATCATCAAAACGATCACGATTTCGCGTTGTTGCAATAACTTTAACACCTTGTGATACCGCAACATTTACAGCGGCCTGACCAAGCGCAGATGTGGCCCCGCGAATAAGAATTGTCTGACCTTTTTGCAAAGTTAAATTTTTGTTCAAACAAGCCCAAGCCGTTGCATATGATTCAGGAATTGCCGCCAATTCTGCCCAAGATAATGCGGAGTTAATGGCCACAACGCTGGTTGTTGGTACGACAACCATTTCTGCATAGCTGCCATTTATCGTACGCCCCATACCGCCCATGAGAGCAATAACTTTTTGGCCCTTGGTAAAAACATTTGCAGGATCGTGATGAATTTCACCAACACACTCGATGCCCGTTACTTCAGCAACGTCGCCCCATAACCCCGCTCGAAAATATAATTCTGCACGGTTAAGACCAAATGCCTTAATGTTTATCGCCACCTGCCCCGTTTGCGGCACTGGATCTGGCATATCTTTGATCGCTAAGTTTTCTGGCCCGCCATATTGTTTGATTACGATGCTACGCATTTGATATTCCTTTTTTATTGGGTTTTCATAGGCCTCTTTCTTAAAATATTTAATTATCGAAAAAAATTACATTTATTTGACATTTTATGTTATAAAAACAAACAATGAATAACTTCACTCTCCATCATTTACGTTGCTTTGATGCCGTCATTCGAGCAGGTAGCTTTCAAGCTGCCGCCACAGAAATAAACCGTAGCCACCCTTCAATACATGCCGCAATTGGTGCTCTTGAATCACAAGCAGGGTTTGCTCTGTTTGACCGCAGTGGGTATCGCGTTCAGCTCACAAAAGATGGACAAGCGTTTTACAAAAAAACCTTGTCATTGCTCGATGAGGCAAATGAACTTGCCCAACTAGCTCAAGGGGTCTCTGCTGGGAATGAAAGCCTTTTATCGCTTGTGATTGGCGATATAAGCCCCGTCGATAAAACGTTGGATTTACTAAAACCCTTTTTTACAAAAAACCAAAACACTCGCCTTGATTTGCATTTTGAGACACTTGGCGGACCGCTAGAACAATTACGCAAAGAAAAAGCCAACCTCATCATCCATAATGCTGACCCAAGTGATACAGAACTTGAAACGATACCGTTATTTAGTGTCCAGATCATTCCAGTTGTTGCACCTGATTTTCTAGACTTTCCAATCGATGAAGATGTTACGCCAGAAAAAATGCGTGCATATCCTCAATGTATCATCCGCGATACGGCCATCAACCAACCAGAGCAAAACCACTTCATCATCAAAGGTGCTAGACAATGGACGGTTGCGGATCAATTCACAAAAAAACAAATTATTGCTCAAGGCATGGGGTGGGGACATTTACCTGACTTTTTGATTAAAAAGTCTTTGAAAACAGGTAAATTACTGGCGCTAACGGGAAAACATTTTCGTGGTAAGACCGTGACCATTTCTGCTGTACGATTGCGCACACAAAGCCATGGGCCGATCGCGGGGAAACTATGGAAACACTTTGAACAACATGCCTTAAAGGACTAGATAAACTTAGTTATTGAATGAGTCTATCGTCAGTGTCGGATTCTCACCATTTAGCGGATCATCTTTTTGCCACGCTAAACTGGCGGTAAAGCTGCTAGCAGATAAGCCATCATACATGACAAGCTTGCCAG
>JAMOMM010000262.1 GCA_027067085.1 Hyphomicrobiales bacterium | reverse complement strand
TGTGGCAAGACGGCGACCAACGTGGAGAATTTCGCCGCGACAGGTAATCAAGCCCGTTTTATCGTTCATAGCCCGAACATAATTTACTTTTAATTCGACCGTTCCGTATTGCTGTCCACTTTGCAATTTTGAATGAATGGCACAACCAAGTGCGCTATCAAGCACCGCAGCAGCCCAACCTCCATGCACCATGCCGAGTGGATTATAATGGTCTAACGTTGGTGTGCCTTCAAAAACAGCCCAACCGTCACCAACTTCGCGCAATGCAAAACCCAATGTCTGCCCGATTGGTGGGCCCTTTCCGCTTTCAATCATTTCGGACAGGTCATCTAATCCCGTGCGTTGGCTGCTCATTGTGTGATGTCTTTCTGAATAAACTTAATGGCGGCACCGCAAATGGTTGATGTCGCTGTTTTGGCTTTCGAAATATCGGCAACCTCAACAATGAACCCGCCTATTTGCGGACCGCTTGGATGTTGAGCTGCGGGCTGGCCGTAAACAATTTCAAAATCAGCAGGTGTTCGGCAGGCAATATTGCCGCGCGAGGTGTGAATGATTATGCTGTTTTCATTTGTAGTGAACTGGGTGGATTGAGAGAATTTACAGAGAAAATCCAATTGATTATGTGGTGTGTCAGACACCAAGGTGATTTCACTGATCTGTTTGGCGGTGTTTATATGGGTTTGGTAATCTTTTTTCCAAAAGTATTGCGGTGCAAACTGTTGGCAGGTGAAAAACGCCGCATTTGGCATTTGTGGATTGGTGATAAAGTTTAGGCCAAAACTAACCGTTGCTGTGTCGCCTGTGGGCAAGGTTGTTTGTCGTGAAAACTCAAACACTGGCCAAGATTGTAAGCCATCTTTTTCAGCCTGTATTTTATCGGCACGAAAATCATCTGTATCCATCACCAGCATAGATGGGCCTTGTTGGTTTTCTAAATATTGTTTGTTAAAATTTGGAAAACTAAATGTGCCTTGCTCAAGTTTGGGGAGTTTTTCAGGTTCGCCTATCATTAGAATCTCAAGAAAAAAACCGTCCAATTGTATAAGGCAATTGTGGGTGCCAAACGGGTGCTTGGCCCGTGGTGTGACAGTAAAGCCCAAGCTTTTGTATTGTTCAACGGCGGCATCAAGATCATGAACGGCTAAAACGAGATGGTCTAAGCCTTTCATATCTTGGTCTTAATGTTAAAGGCTTTAGCCAAATCTTCAACATTGCGAACATTGAGGTCGCGTTGAGGGAATGGAATTTCGATGCCCGCTTTCTTGAGTTCTCTAAATATATCAAAGCGCAAGTCTGAGGCGACATTGGTGCAATTATCAATATCTTTTAAGAACACGCGAAGCTGAAAATCTAGCGAGCTTGCACCAAAATCCATGAACATTGCTTTTGGTGCTGGACTATCTTGCACTTGATCGTGCGCCGTTGCACACGCAACCAGAATATCGCGCACCTCATCTGGATCAGCATCATAACTCACGCCGACCATGATTTTAATCCGACCAACAGGTGAGCCGAGCGACCAGTTTTTGACAGGGTCAGTGATGAATTTTGAATTTGGTATGATGACAGAACAGCGATCAAAAGTTTCAATTTCGGTGGAACGGACATTGATCTTTTTAACAGTGCCCTCACCGCCTGAAACTTCAACCCAGTCACCAATATTGATCGGGCGTTCAGCCAGTAGAATAAGACCTGACACAAAGTTCGATACCACTGATTGTAAACCAAAGCCGATACCAACACTGAGCGCGCCAGCAACAATCGCGAGCTTAGAGAAATCTAGCCCTGCCGCCGTCAGTGCAAAACCAGAGGCAAGAACCAAACCAGTATATTTTGCCGCTGTAGAGATGGAGTTTTGGACACCAACATCGATCGATGAGCGTTCTAGGATTCTTCGGTTGAGCCAAAGGGTGAAGAAACGAACGGTTATCAAGCCAAATATAAAAATCCCGATAGCTATAATGATGTTCACTGGTTCAATAAACACATCACCAATTTTGAACCCAAAAAACACATCACGGGCGACTGTGCCTAGATCAATCCAAGTGATCGTCCAAAGCGACAGAATAACGGGTAATCCGATAAGAACAACCGCAATATCGGTGATGGTGGATAGAGACAAAGCTAAGCGGCGAATGGTTTCATCGCCGAGGCCAACGCGAGAACGCAATGATTTGCCGATTCGGCTCCATGACTGCATGCTGCTGGTCACAATCTCGTCTACCAAGTGATGGATTAGATATAATATTATGACAACAGCAACCGTTACAAACAAGTTGGTCATGATGAAGTGAGCCAAAGCAACATAACCTAAAAGCAGTGCAAGGACTGAAACAA